>CAZXJG010000122.1:0-9896 GCA_964640985.1 uncultured Melioribacteraceae bacterium
AAAATAAGGACTTGAACCGTTTTAACGGTTTTCGTTAGTTTTTTAAGTGGACTCATATATTATATTTTTTACGGCAAAAAAAAGCAAAACGCTCTTCTGGTTTTCATATTTTACAATATTCATCTCTCCCGACTTTTGTGGGAAAAAGAGATTAGCCCGCCTGTCGGTAGGCATAAGTGAGTTCATAAAAAAAATCAAAATTCGAAAACCATTTCGAAAATAAGTTAAATACAGTCTTTATAATTGCCGGAGTAATATAGTTAAAAAATAAAAGAGTGGTTATTTCAGTTTAGGCTTTTATTTTTAGCGGCAATAATTAACTCTGCAAATTCCCTAAATACACCTTCCCCGCCTTTTTTAGTACATACGTAATCAACCATATTGATTATTTTTTTTGCCGCATCGGAAGGGCATGCAGAAATACCTACATAATTAATAATACCAATATCATTAAGGTCATCGCCGATAAATGCACTGTTTTCTGCAGGAATTTTTAAATCGCTGCATATCTGTTTAAGCTTTTCTTCTTTATCCCACGAGCCGGTATAAAGATAATTTATTTTAAGACGTTTAGCCCTTGCTTCTATAATATCAGCAGTATCTGTTGAAATAATAGCAGTCTCAACCCCAACTTCTTTAAGAAGGCGAACTGCCATACCGTCTTTTACATTAAATTTTTTCATTACAAGTCCGGCAGCGCTATAATATAAACCACCATCAGTTAAAACACCGTCAACATCCGAAACAAGTAATTTTATTTCTGCAAGTTTGGAAATCAATTCTTTTTTTATCACTTTTATTACCGATTTAAATTTTGTTAAAGTTTAATAATTAGATTCCGATATTTTAAGATGTTGAAGATAGCGAAAAAATTTAAAAAATAAATTTTTATATAAAAAATTTTGAGAATTTATATTAAACATTTCACATCTGTCCAAAATAAAATAAAAAATACAAGATTCTTAAATCAAGATTTACAAAATAATTATGATTATTAGTTAAAAATGTTGTTAGAATATGTATGAAATTCTGAAATTAGATTATTATAAAATCACCTTGGATAATGGTCTTGAAGTTATTCTTTACAAAAATTCAAGTTTACCCATTGTGAGTGTGAATATTTGGTACAAAGTTGGTTCGGCAAACGAAAAACCTGGTAAAACGGGTTTTGCTCATTTGTTTGAGCATATGATGTTTCAGGGTTCTAAAAATATACCGAAGAAAATGCACTTTAAATATATTCAACAAGCAGGTGGAAGTCTTAACGGTTCAACAAGTTTCGACAGGACAAATTATTTTGAAACTATTCCCTCAAATTCATTGGAAATGGCGTTGTGGTTAGAATCGGATAGAATGGGCTTTTTATTGCATGCACTAACAGGTAAGAAGCTTGAAAATCAAAAAAACGTTGTGATGAATGAACGCAGACAACGTTACGAAAATCAGCCTTATGGATTAGCTTGGGAAAAAATATTTTCAAATTTGTATCATCAAAATCATCCTTATCATTGGCCTACAATCGGCTGGATGGAAGATATTATGAAATTTGAATTGGACGATGTACGTAATTTTTTCAAAACCTATTATGTGTCTAATAATGCAAGTCTGGTTATTGGCGGAGATATTGATGAAAAGAAAACTTTGAAACTTGTTGAAAAATATTTCAGTACAATAAAAATGGGAAATGATATTCCTAAAGTTTTTTCCGAACCGGTTTTATTAAATCGGAGCAAAAAAATTGATTACTATGATAATGTGCAATTACCGCGAATTTATTTTGCCTGGAGTTCCGATAAGCTATATGGAAAAGACGATGCCGCTCTGGATGTGCTTTCCAATATTATTGCAGGTTCAAAAAACTCAAGACTGCAAAAAAGATTATTATTCAATACTCAAACTGCACAAGATGTAACGGCTTTTCAATTTTCAGCAAAAATAAACGGGTCTTTTCTGATCTTTGCAACTGCGAAATCGGGTGTTAATCTTGATACTTTGAAAAATATTATATTTGAAGAATTAGAAAAAATAATTAGTAACGGCATTACCGATGATGAATTATTACGTTCAAAAAACAGTATAAAATCTTCATTTATCTATTCGCTGCAGCATCAAAGTACAATGATAGATCATATAAATAATTATAATTGTATGCTCGGAGAACCGGATTCATTTTTATATGATTTAAATAGATATGAAAACTTAAAAAAAGAGGATATTCTTAAAGTCGCTAAAAACTATCTTAATCAACCTTATATTGAATTGAATGTTTTGCCTCGAGAGGTAAGTAATGTTAATTGACAGGACAAAGAAACCTTCTGAAGACGGAACTATAAAATTTAACCTTCCCAAAATCAACAAATTTAGTTTAAGCAACGGATTAAACATTCTATTTGTTGAAAAAAATGATTTACCCATAGTTCAATTTAATTTTATTATTGATGCCGGAAGCAAATTAGACCCTGCTGGGAAAAAGGGTTTAGCCACTTTAACTTCGATGCTGATTGATGAAGGTGCAGGTGAATTCGATGCTTTGAGCCTTGACTCCGAATTGGAAAAATTAGGTTCAATCTTTTCTACAGGTGTTGATCACGATACATTTAATATTTCACTTTTAACTCTGAAGGAAAACTTGGATCGTTCACTTTATCTTTTTAAACTAATATTAACCGAACCAAATTTTGAAGAACCCGATTTTGAAAGGGAACGGAAAAAATTAGTAACAAAAATATTGCAGCTTAAAGATGAGCCTTCATTTATTGCCCGTTCTGTGTTCGAGAAAATTACATTTTCTAATTCCTCTTATTCTTTCCCTGGAATTGGGCTGCAAGATGATCTGATTACACTTTCTAAAAACGATATTGTAAATTTTTATAAGAAAAATATTACCGTTACGAATTCAACACTCATTGTTGTTGGAAATATTACAAAAGATCAACTGAGAGATAAACTTGAAAAATATTTTGGAGGGTGGACTTCGAAAGGGGAGAACCGTTTTGATATGAAGGGTATTAGTCGAAATAAAAGCAAAATTTTTGTTGTTAATAAAACGGGCGCTGCACAAAGTGAAATAAGAATCGGGCATATTTCTAAAGGGAGAAATGCCCCCGACTTTTTAGCGAAGTCTGTTATGAATATCATTTTAGGGGGACAATTTACAAGTAGGATAAATCTAAATTTACGTGAAAAAAACGGTTTTACTTATGGTGCTAATTCTTCATTTTTATATAATAAAATGATGGGATATTTTGTTGTTTCAACTGCCGTAGAAAGTAAAAATACTATTGCTTCTATTTCGGAAATATTATTTGAATTAAAAAATATCAGAAAAAATATTAAAACTGAGGAATTGGAATTTGCTAAATCATATATAATTAAAGGATACCCTGCGCTGTTTGAAACATATTTACAAATTGCTAATAATCTTGCTATGCTTATTATTTATAATCTTCCGGAGAATTATTTTAATAATTATATCGATAATATTAATAAAATAACGTTAGAAAAAATTATTCAAGCGGCTATTAATAATATATTCCCTGATTCGGTGAACATATTAATTGTAGGCGACAGAGATGTAATTTTACCTAAAATTAAAGAATTAGATGAATTTGAGATAGTTGAACTTAATTTGAATGGTGAACAGATAAAATAATCTTTATTTGAAAGGAACAATTTTGTTCCCTTTTTTAATATAGTTTTGTAATTCATCATGTAAAATTAAAAGTGCATTCGCATTTAACAACAAAGTCCTTTTCTTTTTCCCTACACTGCTTTTCTCAAAAAATATGAATTTTGAAATTAAATTGTTGTAATTATTCCCGCTTAAATATGGAAAGATATTTATAGATTTAAGTTTGATATTTCTCTTTGCAAATTCATCTTTAATAAAATTAAAAATTACGGATTTATACATTTGCGAATTTGGATCGAAGAAAAATTCTTTCGCCTTTTTAAAAGCAACAAATATTGAAATTACCGATGCTTTTAACCTGTTTTTGGAAAAACCAGGACTAATTTTATATTCTTCATTGCTAATGTTATCATTTAAAAGTATACAAAATTCTTTGCCCACAGCTTTAATTTCCGACAAATATTTTTTCATTGAATTCGAAGGGGAAATCACAAATGTTAATGGGTAAGGAAAATTTATAAGCCGTTCAACTTGTTGTTTCGAAAGATTATTTATACCTTTTATTAAAAAACTGATTTTCGAATAAGGACGTTTAATTTTACTATCCACAATAAAATTAGCCCATAATTTTAAAATGTGATTCGAATAAATTTTTACGGAGGTATTCCCGAAATTTTTCTTTTCTTTAGAAATTATTCTAATATTTTCGTTTTTAAATTCATTATCCAAATCTCTAATTATAAGTGGAATTGGTATATCGGAAGGGATTTTAATGAAATAAATATATTGAAGTGAATCATAATTTCTGTTATTTATTAATTTTTTTTCTATCCATCTATGTTCAATAGCATAGCCATCAAGAACTTTCAACAATTTATTCTCAATTTTAAACTTTGCTATTCCGGATAAATTTTCTCTTGCCGGTTTTTTTACATACTCAATTAACATATTGCCAATTAGAAGAATAATTGCAATTATAACAAGAGAAAAAATCAATTTTTTTTTATTTAAACGAATCAAGATTAATTTCACAATTTAATTATTTGTTTGCAAAGTCAGGTTTTCTTTTTTCCAAGAAAGCTAATGTGCCTTCTTTAAAATCTTCTGAACCGCAACATATTGCAAATAAACTTGCTTCGAGATGTTGACCTTCTTTTTCGGTCAGCTCATCACAACTGACAACAGCTTTTGTTGCCATACGTACTGCAATTTGTCCTTTTGTTGTGATTTTCTTCGCTAACTTCCAAGCTTCATCCAAAAGTTTATCTTGAGGATATACATGATTTACTAATCCAAGTCGATAAGCTTCTTCAGCATCGAACATATCACCGCTTACAATATATTCTAATGCTCGTCCACTGTTGATAAGCCTTGCTAATCTTTGAGTACCTCCATAACCGGGAATTACGCCTAAATTTACTTCCGGTTGTCCGAATTTTGCATTTTCCGAGGCTAATCTTATATGACAAGAAAGTGATAATTCACATCCTCCTCCCAAAGCATAACCGTTAACTGCGGCAATTACAGGTTTACCAAGATTTTCAATTTGCGAAAAGACTGCCTGTCCATTTTCTGAAAACTCTTTGCCTGTCAGCAATGTTAACTTATTTATTTCTGCGATATCAGCTCCGGCTGCAAATGCCTTTTCACCTGTACCGGTCAATATTACTACAAATATTGAATCATCATTTGCTATAATTGTAAAAACCCTTTTTAATTCATCCAACGTTTTGGAATTTAACGCATTTAATTTATCAGGTCTGTTAATAGTTATTAAAGCAACAGATTCTTTTACTTCAAATAAAATATTTTGAAAATCCATTTTTCACCTATTTAAATTTTAACATATATTGGAATACGGATAATTAAATCAAACGATAAATACTGTATATTTGGGAAATAATTATAATGTAAAATAACATCCATTAAAAACATTGAAAAACCGGCACCAAAATTAAAGCCGAATTTACTTTTTTCTTCGGTATAATCAATTCTATTTCTATCAATTTTAAATTCATGTAATCTGAAAAGATAACCGTACGATATACCTGCTTCTGCTATAGGCATTAAAATTACAATATTTTTTATAACGGGGGGAAAATAAAATCTTGCACCGAAATTTATCGTAAGTAAATTAGCTATTAAAGAAGAATAATCCGAATATCTATAATAATTTTGGTTGCCGGGAAAATTTGAGTATCCGAATTTAGCAAATAAAAATATAGGCAAATATCTATTGTCGGTATAAGATATAGTAGTGGTTAAACCAACTCCGATATTTTGATAAGTGGAGAAATCTCCTATTGGAATTCTGGGGCCAACAGCAACAGAGAAAAATAGACCGCGAGCTTCTCCAAATTTTAATATTTGAGCGGAAACCGGAATGTTAAATAATATTACTAATAAAAGAATTTTTTTCATTCTATTTTTTATTTTTATTTATCAGATGTGCTCTTATGTTTTGCTTAAAATCGACTCGTTTTTAAATAGTAAAATTATTTACTTATTCTGAAATATTGAAGCAAAATTATCATAAAATAATTACTCAGAAATTTTGCAAAACCAATTAAATTGGAAATTCAATTCTTCAGTATATCTTAAATCTGTAGAACTTTAAATATATCGTTTTGTTTCGCCTTTCTATATTATAGCTTCTCCATAAAAGTCAGTCGGACGAAGGTTTCTATTAATAGAAATACCGTTCGAAGAATTTATTTTAGCATCTCTATATATAAATATAAAATAAAGGTAAGAAAAAAAGAAACCGTCACATTTTAATTTTGTAAATAATTATGAATCTACTTTTTGAGATTCAGCTAATAAATAAAATTTTGGAAAAAACTTCTTGACTTTCCCATAAAAAAAGAGTTAATTTGTTACAGTGTGGGGAATTGTGTTGAATTTTACCATAAAAGTGGGAAAGAATTATGTTTATTGGCAGTTTTTACTATTCGATTGACTCAAAAGGAAGAATAAGTATACCGGCTAAGTTACGAAAATCACTTAGTCCGGAGGCTAACGAAACTTTTATTATGACCCGAGGTACGGCTAAATGCATTGATATTTATCCTTTGGACCAATGGAATGATTTGGCAGCAAGTAAATTGAATGGGTTAAATACTTTTAGTCCTAAAGAAGCCATGTTTCTCAGGATGTTTTTGCAAGAGGCTGCCGAAGACAAATTAGATTCACAATCAAGGTTACTTATTCCTAAAAACCTTATTCAATTTGCAGGCATTGAGAAGGAAGTATTTATACTTGGTGCAATTAAAAAAATAGAGATTTGGAATCCTGAAACTTATAAAAAATATATTCAAGAAAACGAAGAGTCTTACGGTCAAATTGCCGAAGACGTAATGAATATACAAGCGAAATGAATTACCATAAACCGGTTCTTTTAAATGAGGTTATAGATTATTTAATTACAAATCCCTCGGGAAAATATTTTGATGCAACATTAGGTTTCGGGGGGCATAGCATTGATATTCTCAAAAAACTTAATAACGATGCAGAGCTTATTGCTACGGATAAAGATCAAGATGCTTTTAATTATTGTAAAAAGCAGTTTTCAGATGATAAAAGAGTGAGTATTTATAAAACCACATTTACTAATATCGATTTAATCGCGAAAATAGAGTTCATTGACAAATTTGATGGTATACTTGCAGATCTTGGAGTTTCATCTTTCCAATTAGATAACCTATCTTCCGGTTTTACTTACAGGCAAGATGCTCCGTTAGATTTACGTATGGATAAATCGAAAGGCAAGCCTGCTCGTGAAATTTTAAATTACGAGAGAAAAAAAGATTTAGCTCGAATTTTTAGAGAGTACGGAGAAGAAAAAAAGGCAAATATTATCGCTAAAAAAATAGTTGAATTCCGTAAAATCAAAAAGATAAAAACTACCGGAGATTTACGTGGAATTATCAGTGATGTTATTCCGCCGAATTATCTAAAGAAATCTCTTTCAAGGGTTTTTCAAGCTTTAAGAATTGAGGTAAATAATGAATTGGAGGAATTAGAAATTTTTTTAACCAAAGCTGTCGATTTATTGAAAGAAAACGGAAGGATTGTTGTTTTATCGTACCATTCGTTGGAAGATAGAATTGTAAAGAACGTATTTAAGTATGAAACTCTTTCTTGTGTTTGTCCAAAAGATTTTCCGGTGTGCGTTTGTGATAAAGTAAAAAGGCTGAAAATTATTACTAAAAAGCCAATTGTTCCTTCTAAAGAAGAGATTGAAAAGAATAGAAGGGCAAGAAGTGCAAAACTAAGAGCTGCAGAAAGAGTATGAAAAAAAATAATAATAAAAAGTTTTCACTTAAAAAATTATTCCCCGCAATAATCGTTTTGGGAATACTGTCATTTCTTTACCTGTTTATTTATACACAAATTAAACAGATGGTGCGTGAAAAAAGAACGCTCGAAACTCAGTTAGCTCAAGTTAAAGATAGGATGGAAGGAAAAATAGTGAAAATTCAAAAATTATCTTCGGAAGAAAGAATTGTTAAAATTGCAGAAAACAGATTGGGGTTGATACAATCCGGAGTACCTCGTCAAAAAATAATTGTTGACAGAGATAAAATTCAAAAAATTCAAAAAATTGTGAATAATCATTTGAATCATAAGTTGAACAACTAATTGAACAATTAATTAAACAATCATTATGAATAAATCGCGTGCATTATTATTAAAATTATTTGTCGTTGTTTTTTTAGGTGTGCTGTTAGTAAAGCTTTATAAAATTCAAATTAATGAACATGAAAAATTTAAATTTATTGCAAATAAACAGCAGCATAAAACAGAAAAACTTTATGCAGAAAGAGGTTCTATTTTTGATAGAAACGGCAATTTGTTGGTTTATACAAAAAATGAGGTTTCCTTTTTTGTGGATAACAGAATGAGTAAAAAACAAGTATCCAATGAAACGATAGCCAAAAAGTTTGCTCTTGTTTTTGGGAATAATGAAAAACATTATCTCAATATTTTAGCTTCACAAAAGGGACAAATCCGTTTAATTAATAAAGCTCCTAAATATAAAGCAATAAAGCTTAAAAATTTTATTGTCGACCGTCTATATTCGGTACAGAATTTTACAAGAATTTACCCTTACGGGAGTTTAGCTTCACAAGTGCTCGGATTTGTAAATAAACAGGGTGTGGGTGTTTCGGGCATTGAAAAATATTTTAATAAACTTCTTGCGGGCAGTAATGGTAAATTAATAGCTGAAAGAGATGCTGCCGGAAGAATAATTTCATTTAACGAAAATGTTTCCGTGATGCAGAAAAACGGTATGAACATTGAACTTACCATCGATAAAACATATCAACAGATTTTAGAAGAAGAATTATTGAAAGGATTAAAAAAATATGGCGGTAACTCTGCTGTGGGTATAATAGCTAATCCGAATAATGGTGAAATTCTTGCTTTGGCAAGTTTGCCCAATTATGACCCGCAGCATTATTTTTTGTTTAATAACAGCGATAGAAAAGACAGAGTAATAATGGATACTTATGAACCCGGTTCAACTATGAAGGCAATTGTGATGGCTGCTTTATTAAATAAAGGATTAGTTAACGAAAATGATGTTATAAACACAGATAATGGTAAATATAATTATAAAGGTGTGTGGATATTGGATACTCATTCTTATAAAAAGCTTACGGTCAGCCAAATATTAATGCATTCCAGTAATATCGGTATGGTAAAATTAAGCGAACGTATCGACGCAGATTCATTTTACAGATATCTTAGAAATTTTGGTTTTGGGAATGATACATTTATCGATTTACCGGGTGAAGTACCGGGAAAATTAAAAAAACCTTCTCAATATTCAAAAATATCGAAAGCATTTATCGCTCACGGTTACGAAATATCGGTAACACCTATTCAAATGACGGCTGCTTATTCCGCTATAGTAAATGGCGGAATTCTTTATCAGCCATTATTGGTAAAAAGTATGTTTGATAATAAGAAGAAAAAAGTAATAAATTTTTCACCTAAAAAAATACGACGTGTTATTTCACAAAGAACTTCGGAAAGAATTCGAAAAATGTTAATCGGCGTAGTTGAAAAAGGCACGGGAATAAATGCAAGATTAAATAATGTTCTTGTAGGGGGGAAAACCGGAACTACACAAAAATTAATAAACGGCAAATATTCGAGAGAAAAATATTACTCTTCTTTCATCGGATTTTTCCCGGCTAATGAACCTAAAATTGTGATTTATATTATGGTCGATTCGCCTCAAAAGGGCAGATATGGC
>CAZXJG010000123.1:0-9767 GCA_964640985.1 uncultured Melioribacteraceae bacterium
TAATAAGCGATGTTTTACCATACTTCCGTGGTGCGTAAAGAATGATATTATTTCCGTTAGTCAAATCACTTTCTAATTGTGAAATTTCTTCGGTTCTATTATAGAAATATTCTCCGCATACAACACTTCCATAACTAAACGGATTCATTTAATCCTCAAATTATAGCCGGTATTTTTTAAATGGCTGTTACTGAAATCTTTAAAACTAATGGCTCTATTCTAAATATTGGTTGATTTTAAAACACTGCCGTAAGTATATGTATATGTGACACATACATTTAGCAAGGTGATAATTTGGACAAATATCCATCGAAAAGCGGTTGGATTTGGAGTATTTAATTTTGAATACCCTAATTTTATTGAGGTTTAACAAATCACTCTATACTTAGAATAGAGCCAAACTAATTAGAAAAATAAAAACATTTTGAAAATAATTATTAATTATTTTACCAAACAAAGTACTGATTACGGAACGCTGAAAAGAATACACACAAGCACTGTCATCCGGTAGCTACCTAATGATAGAACAAAAAACACATTCATTTTTGTCTGTAGAATTTTAATCCGCGATAATCATGATAAATCAGTGTTATTCGTGTTCTATTGCACTCTAAACACACTGCTACAAATCCAATCACAAAAGAGTGAAGCGACTGAGCCTGTCCGCTGTGGCGGAATATCTTTTTTTAAAACTCTGCACAATGTAAGAGATCCGGTAGGACAGTACGCTGCCGACTGATTTGGAATGACAAGTACACTTTAACGCTTACTTTCTCTTTGAGATACAATTTTTATTATCTTATTAAAAATCTCCAAAATATTTTTATAAGCATCAACAGCTAATGGTATTGCTTCAATAATTTCATCTTCATTATCCGGATATTCATGCGTTAAAATATTTCTGAGATTTCTATATTCAATCCATTCATCTGCACTCGGCAATATTTCCAGCTTCTCAAGTTTATTCAAAATATCAATAAACGGCATTCTTCTATCATATTCTTGAAGGGATGACAATAATGCAGGGAAAAGTTTCTCACCGATTTTATCTTGAACTTTAATAAATCTATAAATAAAAGAATCAATCGTTTTGATCTTTTCTATATTGTCGAAATCCTCATAACTTAATGGGAGCCATGATTCTATATCCGGCAAAAGCAATTCAATTCTTTTAATATGCAGTTTAATCTCATCAAAAATGAATTCGATTTTCATATTAGAATACCCTCTCTTTTTGCTTCAGTATATATTTTTTTGCTTTTAGAACCTCGATATTCAATGACTAAATCAATCTTTTGATTACCAAAATATTTTTGAAAATCTCGAAGAAACGCTAATTTACTTTTTACGATCCCCGTTGAATTGCTCGTTTTAATATAAATATCAATATCTCCACCTCTCTTATTTATATCAGCTCGTGAACCAAAAATACGTACATCCGTAGAATTAAAATAAACCAAAGCCAAATATTTGATTTTTTCAATATATTTTTCATTCAAACGTATATTTTGTTTACTATTCATTTTTCCGTATGATACTTTTTATTAAATCCGGTAACAAATTCATTTTGTGTTCAAACTCCCCTCTTCTAAGATTGCCTGTCATATCTTCCGAAGGAATGCCTGCGGCAGAAGGAGTGAAACAACTGTCTATAGGACTCCTAATTTGGAGAGATATCTCTTGAGACTCTGCACAATTCAAGAGATTTCTCCTCTCCCGACAAAAAACGTCGGGATCGTTCTCCCAAAGGGACTCCCTTGGAGGAAATGACAGAACACAATACAAAAAACAAACTCTCGTCTGTCATATCGAAAGAGTGTATCATTCTACCAACCTAACAATATTTGCAAAATAATCTTTAAAGACTGCCAATTCACCAAGTTTTCTAACTACAAGTTTATCATCAACTTTCCAATATAAATGGACAAGCACATTTCTGAATTTTGCAAAATTGGCAAGTTTGTCACTAACATCTTTATCTATTGTTCCATTTTCAGAGAGTATTCTAAAACATTGAGCATAACTTTCCGCTACTTGTTTAAATAGTTTAACGGAAATGTGATTACAGATATCAATTGACGCTTCAATCAGTAAAATAAAATGATATTTTACAACGCTCAAATCTTTGTAAGAATTCAACAATTTTTCTTTATCATATTCTCTATATTCTTCCAATATTTTCATCGCTTTGTTTGCTTCATTTAATAAAGAAATAATATGTTCTTTATTTATTCCAGGCATAAATTACCTCATTCATTATAAGAAAGTTCTTTTAAGAAGTGATCCCGGTAATATTTGAAATCAAAATATCTACTCCAAGCCACCGTTATAAAATCGATTCTTAAATCATCATCCTTATTGACAATAACTTCCCCTTTGGAGATACAATAAATTAAATGATCCGCAGCAGTTTTTATATCTATAACATCAAACGGAATATTTACAAGCCTTTCCAATTTAACGGCAAGAGAGATTGTATCGAATTTTTCCGCATTTGAGTAGATGGATAGGTCAATGTCGTTAAAATTATCATCTTCGACAAAAGAACCGAAAATATAAGCAAATATTATGTTCTGATCTTTAAGCAAATAATCGGTTATTATATTTTTTATTTCTTCTTTGGATTTCATTGGTTTTACTTATTTAACCACGGATATCACAGATTTTTTTTTGTGTTAATCTGCAGTTTCATTATTTTTAACTAATGATCAAACTCCCTTCTTCTCACAAAAGGTTGCTTTATTCTTTGTATTCCTCTTTTTACTTTAAAACCACTGAGCTTTTCAATCATTACAAAAAATTCATTCATTTTCTTATAATATTTTTCATCCGGATTAATTACCCATAACGGTTCATTAGATTTTTGTATTGATGAATATTTTTTAATCATTTTTTTTAATTTTTTCCTTTAAGAATAGAACGTCAATTTTATCTTTCTCGCGATAAGTATTCTTCTTCATTTCAAAGAGAGATTTAGCTGAGGCAAATTTAACTTCCGTATTATTAATTTTCTTCGTTAATATTTCAATATTATCGAACGAAAAAAGTTCACCGATTTTTGATATAATATCTAAATAAAAATTATCGGGCGTGCCATATCTAATAACGGGATATTTTTGAAGTTCTTGAAAAGATATTTCCCTAATTTCGGAATCATCGTAAATGCTTGACAATGCATTTTGAAAGTTAGTAACGTTTTCTTGTGTCATACTCAAAACAATATCAATATCTTCCGTAGCTCGTAAAAAGCCATGCAAAATAACGGCGTAACCGCCAATAATCACGTACTTAACCTTGTGCTTATTCAGTGATTCAATTATTTTTAACGCTTGCTCTAACAAAAGATATCCCTTTTACTTTTTCATTTACGTTTGTATATAACCTGTACGAATCTGTGGTTTTTTTACCATAGATTATCTCATATTAAAAACTTTTTCATTCGTTATTTTTTTATGTTTAATTCGTGTTTATTCGTGCAATTCGTGTCTTTTGTTATTTATTTGAACTTTGATATTTGGAATTTCAAAATTTCTTTAATATTTAACAAGTGTATTTCAGGAGTCGAATAGCGGATACTTTGACAGAAAGCTGATCTTACCGCTCAAAAGCCGATAAGATGTAATAATTATACAAAATCTTTAATTTCTTCTGCAAAAATCTTAAAAGCATTCCCGATAAAATTTATATGGGGCAAGCTGGAACAAGTTGCACAAATTACATTTTTTTATTCACATAAAATTAGTGAATTAGCAGCAATAATATTTTTTAACTTGGTAATCTGTTAATTTGGTAACCTTTTCAGTCATTCTCCCAAAGGGACACTTACGTGTACAAATTCTAGATTCATCATTCAAAATTCATCACTCCTTACTCATTCCCTTTATTGCTTACTTTATCTGATAATATCTTCTGCAAATCGTTGAATGATTTTAAATTTGCCGCCCCATCGATTGCTTTGATAGCTACATCCTGCACTTTTTGATATGCTTTGTCTAATTTCGCCGATAGTTCTTCTATCTTCTTCTCTTGTTCTTTTACTGATTTTTCAAGATTTAGAATTTTTGTTTGGAAAACATTTTCTTTCCCCTCGTATTCTTTAATTAATAATTCTTCCTTGTTTTTGTTTTCAAATTCTACTTTCTCAATTGTTTCTTTGACAGCATTATCAACCGCAAGTTTAATTTCTTTGTCGAAATTCTCAAATTTTGTTTTTAAATCGGTAAATTCTCTCTCTTTTTCAGCAATCTCTTTTCCTCTTTGTACCAATTCTATCTCTTTCTTATTTAATTTGTCCATCCCTTCCACTTCGCGGACTTTGAGTTCATCCTCAAGTTTATTTTTTGCCAATAACCTTTCTCTATTAAAATTGTATTCGTACTCTTCCTTTTCGCGTTTGCGTTTTTTCTGTTCTTCCTCTTTCAATTCGGCAACAGCTCTCTCATGTTCGGCTTTTTCTTTTTCCCATGCCCTTTTTATTCCTTCAATTTCTTCAAAGAGATTCTTTTTCCTTTCTGACATCTCTTTCTCGAAATCTTCCTTTTTGATATTCTGAGTTTCAATTAAGGCGGCAAGAGTATGTGCTGATTTTTCAATCTCAAAAATTTCTTTTAATTCTAATTCCTTAACCGAAATTGCTGCTTGTATTTCTTCGTATTGGTTAATCTCTTTCCGTAATTTTAATTTCAAATCGTCAAGTAGTTTTGCAGTTTCGTCATTTAAAACAGAAATGTTATTATCAACCTTTTCTGTAGAAAATTCTTTTACTTTCGCAACCGCTTCTTTTTTCTGTTTTTCCTCAACTATTTTTTGAGGATTCAATTGTGCTTTTTCTTTTTCCAACAGCCTCTTCACAACTTCACCGTACGAATCAAGAAGCTCCTTTTTTGTGTTGGTCATCGATAGTTTTTTCAGCTTAATTTCTTTTTCTTCCATTTATTACTCCCTAATTTTTTTTATTGAGTCCCTCGGTAAACCGCCGGAATTACTAATTAAAATAGTTAATTAAAGTAAAAAGGCAAAAATAAAAAAGAATAATTCAAGAAATTTATAAGGAGGCTTCGCAAAAGTTACGCAAAACCCTTATACCCTTAGAATCCCCTGCGCTGCACCTTTTCCCAATCAGCTTGAACCATTATTTTTATTAGTTCCTCGAATTTAACTTTTGTTTGCCAACCTAATTTTTGTTTTGCTTTTGAGGCATCACCAACCAATAACTCAACTTCAGTCGGACGAAAATAATTTGGATCGATTTCAACTCTTACTTTACCTGTTTTCTTTTCAATTGCCTTTTCCTCAATACCATCACCAATCCACTCTAATTCCATTCCCAATTCACTAAAAGCTAAATCTGCAAATTCTCTAACGGAATGAGTATCTCCAGTAGCAATCACAAAATCCTCGGGTTCATTTTGTTGTAACATTCTCCACATAGCTTCTACATATTCAGGCGCGTAGCCCCAGTCTCTTTTAGCACTCAAGTTGCCAAGTAAAACTTTTTCCTGTATTCCATATTTAATTCTTGCAACAGCCCTTGTGATTTTTCTAGTAACAAATGTTTCTCCACGCCGTGGCGATTCATGATTAAAAAGAATACCATTACAAGCAAAAAGATTATAAGCTTCTCTATAATTAACTATAATCCAATACGCATATAATTTTGCAACACCGTAAGGAGAACGGGGATAAAAAGGTGTATTTTCATTTTGCGGTACTTCTCGTACTTTACCATAAAGTTCAGATGTAGATGCTTGGTAAAATTTAGCTTCAATGCCTGTTTCTTTAATTGCATCAATAAAGCGCAATGTACCTAAAGCATCCACTTCTGCCGTATATTCCGGCACTTCAAATGAAACTTTTACATGACTTTGAGCACCGAGATTATAAATTTCATCCGGCTTTATTTTTTCTAATAGTCGGTTTAAATTACTTGAATCCGTTAAATCTCCATAATATAAGTGAAATCTTTTGTCGTGAAGTTCAGTATTATTAAAAATATGGTCAATTCTACCCGTATTAAATGAACTACTACGCCGTATAATACCATGTACATCGTAACCTTTTTCTAAAAGGATTTCAGTAAGATAACTTCCGTCTTGTCCGGTTATGCCGGTGATTAAAGCTTTTTTATTCATAGTTTTTTGTTCTTGGTTCTTGGTTTATTAGTTCTTGGTTCTTGGTTTATTAGTTCTTAGTTCTTGGTTTATTAGTTCTTAGTTCTTGGTTTATTAGTTCTTGGTTTATTGGTTTATTAGTTCTTAGTTCTTGGTTTATTAGTTCTTGGTTTATTGGTTCTTGGTTCTTTAGTTGTTCGTATTTTTTAAATATTTAATAAAGCCGCCAATTAATTTTTTTATTTTCTTAACACTATAAATTAATTCGTTGAAATTTTCAAAATTTATATAATTCAAGTCACTTGCAACATAGAGTAGAGATTCAACTTCTGATGCTGATCTATAAGAGTAATTCAAAAAATTTATAAACATTTTATTTGAACTGCTATCAAAACCCTCGGCAATATTTGACATTATAGATACCGAAGCCCTCTGGATTTGATCTTTAAGACCAAAATCCTTAGAAAATTCTTGCTTTGATGTTGCTTTATAAATAGTATTGACCAGCTTCCTCGCCTCTTTCCATGAATCAATATCTATAAAATTTTCTATTTTCATCTCTTACCTTTAAACCCCGAAACTAAGAACTACGAACCAAGAACTACGAACTAAGAACTACGAACTAAGAACTACGAACCAAGAACCCCGAACCAAGAACTACGAACCAAGAACTACGAACCAAGAACACAGTACACAACTTATTCATTTCATTTGAATCTTTCTTCATTTCCCAAATACCATTCGTATGCTTTTGTAATTCCATCTTCGAGATTCGTTTTGTGTTTCCACCCTAATTTATGCAATCTCGTAACGTCTAAGAGTTTTCTCGGAGTACCGTCGGGCTTGCCGGTATCATATTTTATTCCCCCTCCAAAACCTACAACTTTTTTAATAACATCAACTAACTCGGCAATAGTTAAATCTTCTCCCGTTCCAATATTTATATGAGAAATACCGTTATCGTATAGGTCTTTCGCATCAACTTTGTTCATTAAATAAAAAACGGCATCTGCCAAATCGTCAACGTAGAGAAATTCACGTTTTGGTTTGCCCGTCCCCCAGACTTCGACTTCGCTCAGTCCGGCGAACTTCGCTTCATATACTTTTCGGATGAGAGCCGGAAGTACATGGGATGTTTCTAAATTATAATTATCATTTGGTCCGTACATATTTGTCGGCATTACGGGAAAAAAATTTGAGCCGTATTGTTTATAATAATTTTCGCACAACTTTATTCCGGTTATTTTGGCTATCGCATAAGGTTCGTTTGTATATTCCAAGTATCCGGAAAGTAAATACTCTTCTTTCAGCGGTTGGGGAGCCAATTTTGGATAAATACAAGAACTACCGAGAAACAATAATTTTTTTACTCTGCTTTTATAAGCAGAATGAATAATATTAGCTTCAATCATCAAATTATCATAAATAAATTCTGCTCTATATGTATTATTTGCTAAAATCCCTCCAACTTTAGCAGCAGCTATTATTACATATTCCGGTTTTTCATTTCCAAAAAATTTATTTACATCAGCCTGATTCGTTAAATCAAGTTCATCTCTTTTTCTAACTATTAGATTAGAATAAGCTTCGTCTTGAAATTTTCTAAGAATAGCCGAACCAACCATTCCACGATGACCGGCAATATATATTTTAGAGTTTTTATTTAACATTTTAACACATTAAATTACTGTATAGTTTTTGAAAGGATTATATTTTACCACAAATTCATGCACAGATTTTCACAGAAAAATTTTTTCAAATAATCGATTTATAATTTCTAAATCAGAAATTATAAAACTTTAAGTTCAAAATATGTGATAACCGAATATAACTCATCCACTTTCACTTACTTTACCTAGCAACAGCTCCAAATCGGCTAAATCTTTTGTTCTTCCGCTTGCTCTTTTATTTTTTATCAGAAACTCTTTGGAAATGAAGTTTGCTTTTGTTTTTCCAAAAGACCGAAGTGCCTTAGTAGAAAAAGCATCATAAAAATCAACACCCGAAATAGAAGTAAGTAAGTCGATTCGTACCGGAGCAACACCTAATTGAATAATTATATCATCTTTTATTAAGTCATCAACCATTACATCCAATTCACAGAATCCAAAATCTTTTAATGCATGAAGTATCTTTTGAGCATTTTCATCACTTCTCTCAATAAAAATGTCTATGTCTCCCGTATTTCTTGGCGCGGCATATAAGGCCAAAGCATAAGCTCCGATTATAAGATATTTAACTTCGTGTTCGTTTAACAATTTTATAAATTCTACGAAGTCTTTCTCTACTTTCATTATATTCTTTTTGTTTGTTAAATAGAACTATGTATTGTTCCCTCAATTCCTGAACAGCCGAAAGTCTATCTTTATAATTTTTATCAGCCCAGAATTCAATATCGCTCTGTATTTTGTCTTTTTTTGTTATTTTTTTGACCATAAGTTTCATTTATATCAACCTTTAGGAATTGTAATCCGATAACTTATTCTATTCCACCCCCTAAATGGCAAGAAATATCAATAACTATTTGTATTGATTCAAATAGGCCATACCTTAGTACCCATTGTTTTTGAAAATCGGCTTTTATTTCCGTTAATACATACTTTTTGCGAAATTTTTCCAACTCAACTATATTTGTTTCTAATTGGTCTAATCGTTCAAACAAAATTTCTCTCTCCAAACTTCATTGAAAAAATACGTTTATAAAAGGCAGAATTAACAATATACGAACCGACTCACTAGCTTCCTTTCACAAATCTATTTCAGTGAAACTTTCAATTTTCATTATTCATCTTTACGTCTTAGAGTTGTGGACTAATAACAAAGAACCAGGGACTAAGAACCAAGATTGGCATAATTTTTAAATACCTATTCCCTTGAATAAAATACTTTCCCTTCTCTATCAATATGTTCTTTTAGGTTTTCATTTTGTATTTCTGCATAGTCAATAATATCAATAAAATACGGTATAGGGAGTCGTTCATTTAGTTCAGTCTTTATATTATTTAGAATGTCCGAAGTTAACTTTTTCCCATACAGGGCAATATCAATATCAGAACCTTTTTTAAAATTACCCATAGCTCTAGAGCCAAAAATCACAGCTCGCTCAATTTCTCTGTGCTTTTTTACAGCGTCAAGAATTAAATTAAAACTTTTAGAAGAAATACCATAAATCATGTTATTAATTCATTTAATTTATCATACAAATTTTTTAATAGTAAGTAATATTTTTGAGTAATTTTACTTACAATTTTATCGGCAGTAGCTTCATCATATATATGAGTTGTTATATTTCTATCATCAAGGGCTTCCAACCAGAGTTCCCCTTCGGTAATTATTTCTAACTGAAATGCTTTTTTTAGCACTTCTCTCGGAGATTTTACTATAAATCCCTCACTCTCAAGGTAATCTTTTAAAGTTTTCCATGCCAGTTCAAAAGCAACCTCATAAAACTGTATTATCCCCCCTTTTTCAGCTTCATTTGGTGTTGGTATTTTGACTGCTCTTTCCAGAACTTTGAAAGCATATTTGAAATTTTGGAATCTTTGTTTCCAGCGTATATTTTTATTTGTCGACATAACTTTTCTTAATTACCCTTACCGCAAAGAAATATTTCTTTACAACAATACAAAAATCTGTAGTTAATCATCTTTAAGAACA
>CAZXJG010000124.1:0-9726 GCA_964640985.1 uncultured Melioribacteraceae bacterium
AGTACTTTAAACAACCCTAAGGTTTTTTTTATCTCTTTAATCGCTCAATTTAGGTTTAATCTATTACTGTTTTTTATCCTCACTCATAATTAATCATAAACAATCCTAAAAAATCAGCGTGCTATTATTAATTTAAAGAAATGGCACGCAGATTTATGATGATTAATTATGATAATCGCAGCTATTTTTATTTTGGACGGATGTGAAATTGAGATTTATATAATCATTTAAATAATTAACTACCTTGATTATAAAATAATGGATTTTTATATTTCGAAGTTTATTTAAGGTTCTTTAGATGATTATTAAATATACAAATTATTCTGACGGTATTCATCAGATTGAATTATCAAAGGCTGTAAAGAAAACAAATTTGGCTGAGCCGTTTTTTGGTGAAGTCAGGCTGGATTGTAAAATGGATAAATCGGTTCACCAAATTTATTTAGATTGCAATCTATTTTTAAATGCCAATTTAATTTGTGACCGATGCGGTGAGAATTTTCAAACGGAGATTACAAATAATTTCAAAGTTATTTATTTTTTTGGAGAGAAACAGTATACTAACGAATTAAATGTTCATTTTATTCAACGTGATTTAAGTAATAT
This sequence comes from uncultured Melioribacteraceae bacterium, assembly GCA_964640985.1. GTDB lineage: Bacteria > Bacteroidota > Ignavibacteria > Ignavibacteriales > Melioribacteraceae > CAZXJG01. The sequence continues at coordinate 607 of CAZXJG010000124.1, forward strand.
TGATTTATCTGAAGAAGTTTATGAATACGCACAATTATCTATACCGTTAAAAGTATTGTGTAAACCCGACTGTAAAGGTTTATGTCAATATTGCGGGGCTAATCTTAATACAACGGTTTGTAGTTGTAATGAAAAAGTCGGCAATCCTGTATGGGATAAATTAAGAATATTAAAAGAAAATTAAATCAATAAAGAGGAAAAAGTAATTATGGCACATCCTAAAAGGAAAATATCTAAAAGCAGAAGAGACAAAAGAAGAACACATTATAAAGATACAAAACCGTCCTTAGGTCATTGTTCAAATTGCGGCGAACTGAAATTGAGTCACAGAGCCTGTCCGAACTGCGGGTATTATGCGGGTAGATCTATATTTGTTCCCGAGTCGTAACGAAATTTATGAAGCAGCCCGAAAATAAAAGATGTAGAATTGTTGTTGATGCAATGGGTGGTGATTATGCACCGTTTAATGCAGTTATGGGAGCTATCAGTGCTTTAAAATCTGCTGATTTTGATCTGTATTTAATCGGCAAACAAGACGAAATAGAAAAGATTATTAAAAATAATAATGTAGATTTTGATTCATCTTATATTGTAAACACTCCACAAGTTATTTCAATGTCCGAATCTCCAACACTTGCTTTTAAAACTAAGAAGGAATCTTCTATTGTTGTGGGTACTAAGTTAGTTAAAGAAGGCAAAGCGGATGCTTTTGTTAGTGCCGGAAATACCGGTGCTGTGAGTGTCAGCTCCATTTTCGGTATTGGTAGAATTAAAGGAATTGCCCGACCGGCTTTAACTGCTCCTATCCCAAATGAAAAAGGAGGATTTACGTTTTTATCGGATGTAGGGGCTTTTGTAGATTCAAAGCCACAGCATCTTTTCGGTTATGCAATTCTTAGTTCAATATTTATTGAAGAAATATATGGAATCAAAAATCCGAAGGTCGGCTTATTAAATGTTGGCGAAGAAGAAGAGAAAGGATATGAGTTAACCACAGAAACGGCTAAATTACTCGAAAATTCTAATTTAAACTACTATGGAAATGTTGAAGGTAAAGATATTTTAAAAGGTACAGTCGATTTAATTATTTGTGACGGCTTTGTAGGAAACATACTATTAAAATTTACCGAAAGCATTATCCCTTTCCTTAAAACAACATTTAAAAGATATGCAGCCGAAAGTTTAATGAAAAAATTGAAAGTAGGTTTAATAAAATCGCCGTTAAAAGAAGCATTAAAAAATGTTAATTATGAAAATCAAGGTGGGCTTCCATTGTTGGGAATTGATGGAATCAGCATAATAGGACACGGTTCAAGTTCAATATTAGCATTCAAAAATATGATATTAAGAGCTAAAGAAATGCACGATAAAAATCTATTAAATAAAATTAAAATAATGTTGAGGCAATATGAATAATAATCTGGAGCACCGCGTTAATGCTCAAATTACCGGAGTTGGGATGTACATTCCCGAAAAAGTATTGGACAATAAATATTTCGAATTAATTGTTGATACAAACGATACTTGGATTAGAACGCGAACAGGAATTAGAGAAAGACATATAATGGAGAATGGTACTACCGGCGATATGGCTACTTATGCTATTGAAGATCTTCTTTCGAATTCAAATATAAAGCCGGAAGAAATAGATATAATAATTGTTGCAACTGTAACACCCGATATGCTTTTCCCGGCTACAGCATGTTTGGTACAAGAAAAAATAGGAGCTAAAAACGCTTGGGGCTTCGACCTTTCGGCAGCTTGTTCGGGATTTTTATTTGCCTTACAAACCGGTGCAGACTTTATTAAAAGTGAGAATTACAAAAAAGTAATTGTTGTCGGTGCCGATAAAATGAGTTCAATTATTGATTATACCGATAGAAATAATTGCATACTTTTTGGTGACGCTGCATCGGCAGTGTTATTGGAGCCTACTACAAATTTAAACTTTGGAGTTCAGGATTCCATTTTGCATGTTGACGGTAGCGGTAAAGATTCATTGAATATAAAAGCAGGCGGTTGTGCTATGCCTGCATCCCACGATACGGTCGATAAAAAATTACACTATATTTATCAAGATGGTAAAAATGTTTTTAAGTTTGCCGTTAAAGGGATGGCAGATGTTTCTGCCGAGATGATGAAAAAACAAAATTTAAAATCTGAAGATGTTGCATTTTTAGTGCCACATCAAGCAAATATGAGAATAATTAATGCAACTGCAAAGAGAATAGAATTGCCAATTGAAAAAGTAATGATAAATATCGATAGATATGGGAATACTACCGCCGCTACAATTCCAACTTGTTTAACGGAATATTATAGAGATGGGAAATTAAAAAAAGGGGATAATTTGATTCTTTCGGCTTTTGGTGCCGGATTTACCTGGGGTGCTATTCATCTTGTTTGGAGTATGGATTAATGGGTAAGCGTGCATTCCTTTTTCCAGGACAAGGTTCACAATATATTGGTATGGCAAAAGATCTATTTGATAGAAGTATTGAAGCCCGGCAAATGATTCTGACTGCCGAAGAAGCAATTGGATTGAATTTATCTCAAATTATGTTTAATGGACCTTTGGATGCTCTTAAGCAAACTGATATTACTCAACCGGCAATTTTTATGCACAGTGTTATTCTTGCAAGTTTAATTAGAACTTTAGATGTTGATATGACTGCCGGACATTCTTTAGGTGAATATTCGGCATTAGTTACCGCCGGAGTTATTCAATATTATGATGCTGTTAAATTAGTAAAATTACGCGGCGAAGCAATGTTACAAGCAGGAAAAGAAAAACCGGGTACAATGGCAGCAATAATTGGAATTGAAAAAAATAAAGTAGAAGAAATTTGTAAGATTGCATCTTCGCAAGGAATTGTTCAATGTGCAAATTTTAATTCGCCGAATCAAATTGTAATATCAGGCTCAAATGACGGGGTTCATAAAGCAATGGAATTAGCTAAACAAAGCGGTGCAAAATTAGTAAAAGAATTGGTTGTCAGCGGCGCTTTTCATTCTCCACTTATGGATTCTGCTAAAGAAAAATTAAAAGATAAATTAAACTCTACTCCATTTTATAATGCTAAAATTCCGGTCTATGCCAATGTAACTGCAAAACCGGTTACAGGTTCTGTTGATATTAAACAATTATTATTTGAACAATTAAATAAACCGGTCAAATGGGAAGAAATAATAACCAATATGATTAACGACGGAGCGGATGAATTTGTTGAAATTGGTCCAGGTAAAGTTTTACAGGGCTTAGCCAAACGCATTAATCCTGATGTAAAAGTTTGGGGAATTGACAAATACAACGATGTTGAAAAATATTTATGATAATTAATAAATTTGTTAAATTTACTTTCTGATATTATTTTATTCAATAGAAAAACTTTTTTAAGGAAATAATTTTTTAATTGGCTACTAAATAATTTATTTATAAAGTTTGCGTATGATAAATGAAAATAAAAAAGCGCTTGTTACAGGTGGTACCCGGGGTATAGGACGTGCTATTGTTGAAGAATTTGTAAACAATAATATCGACGTTGTTTTCATTTATCGTAATTCAGATAAATTAGCCGATGAATTAGTGAATAAATTAAATCCAAAAACTTCTAAAATATTTAGTATAAAAGCCGATGTTTCGTCTTTTGCAGAAGCTGAAAAATCTGTTAAGCAAACAATTGAATATTTAGGCGGAATTGATATTTTGGTTAATAATGCCGGTATTGCAAAAGATAATTTATTATTACGAATGACTGAAGAAGACTTTGATACGGTTATCACTGCAAATTTGAAAAGTGTTTTTAATTTTACAAAAGCCGTACTCAAACCGATGATAAAACAAAGAAGCGGTAAAATAGTAAATATTACCTCAGTGGTAGGTTTAATCGGCAATGCGGGTCAAGCAAATTACGCTTCTTCGAAAGCAGGGATAATCGGTTTTACGAAATCTATTGCCAAAGAAGTAGCATCAAGGAAAATAAATGTAAATGCAGTTGCCCCCGGATTTATAGAAACCGATATGACGGAAAATTTAAATGAAAATCAAAAGGATATTTTATTAAAACAAATTCCACTCGCAAGGTTAGGAAAACCTGAAGATGTGGCTAAAGTAGTGAGTTTTCTTTGTTCCGAAAATTCATCTTATATTACCGGACAGGTTTTAAGCGTAGATGGTGGGATGGTAATGTAAAATTTTATAAGAATTAGTTTAATTAATTCATTCTATTCATAAAAACATAGGAGTAAGAAATGGATGTTGAAGCAAAAGTTAAAGAAATAATTATGGATAAATTGGGAGTTGAAGAATCCCAAATAAATCCTGAAGCTTCATTCACAAATGATTTAGGGGCAGATTCACTTGATATAGTTGAATTGGTTATGGGATTTGAATCTGAATTTAATTTATCAATTCCCGATGAAGATGCTGAAAAAATTTCAACCGTTGGTAATGCTATCGACTATATCAAAGAAAAAGTTGACAAATAGATTGTAAATCTAAAAGGCTATTCTAATAGAAAATAGATTTTTTTAGTTCTATTTTATTAATAATTATAAAGATGGTTGAATAGCCTTTTAATGATTTACAATTTGAATTTTTATTTATCATTTTAGGAGATTTTTAATGGGTAAAAGAAGAGTAGTAATTACCGGGATGGGGGCACTTACCCCAATTGGTAATACAGTTGAAGAATTTTGGAAGGCTTTAATTGCCGGGAAAAGCGGAGCGAATTTAATCACAAAATTTGATGCTTCTAAGTTCGCCACTCGTTTTGCTTGTGAAGTTAAAAATTTTGATGTAACACAGTTTATCGACAAAAAAGAAGCCCGGCGAATGGACCCTTTTACTCATTATGCAATTGCAACGGCACAAATGGCACTTGATGATGCTCAAATAGATTTAACTAAAGTTAATAAAGATCGAATTGGAGTTATTTATGGAAGCGGTATAGGGGGGTTGCTAACCTTTCAAATTCAACATACGGCTTTTATGAATGGCGGTCCGAGACGTGTTAGTCCGTTTTTTGTGCCTATGATGATATCAGATATTGCTGCGGGACAAATTTCTATAAAGTTTGGTTTAAAAGGTCCTAATTATGCAACTACTTCCGCCTGTGCTACTTCGTCGCATGCAATTGCAGATGCATTTATGTTAATTCAACGCGGTTCTGCAGATGCATTCATTTGTGGTGGTGCGGAATATTCCATTACCAAAATGGGTCTTGCGGGTTTTAATGCTGCAAGAGCAATATCAACTTGGAATGATAGATATGAAATTGCATCCCGCCCTTTCGATAAAGATAGAAACGGTTTTGTTATGGGCGAGGGATCCGGCACTCTTTTAGTTGAAGAATTAGAGTATGCAAAAAACAGAGGTGCAAAAATCTATGCTGAAATTGTAGGAATAGGATTAAGTGGAGACGCTTTTCATATTACAGCTCCGCCTCCCGGCGGCGAAGGTGCTGTACGCTCTATGAAAGAAGCAATTCGTGATGCTGGGATTATGCATGAAGAAGTTGACTATATTAATGCACACGGTACCTCTACTCAATTAAATGATAAACATGAAACTCAAGCTATAAAAACTGTTTTCGGCAAGCACGCTTATGAAATGTTGGTTAGTTCTATAAAATCTATGACCGGCCATCTTTTAGGTGCCGCCGGGGCAATTGAATCTATTGCGACTATATTGGCAATTAAAAACGGTATTATACCGCCTACTATAAATTTAGATGAACCTGGTGAAGAATGTGATCTGAATTACGTTCCGAAAGTTGCAGTTAAAAAAGAAATTAAATATGCTATAAGCAATACTTTTGGTTTTGGCGGGCATAATGCTTCTTTATTATTTAAAAAATTCGAAGAGTAGTAACTTATACTAAATGTCTTTTAATTTTTCATTACGGTTATTTCGCAAACATCATTCAAATTATGAAATTGAAGATTTGTATGGGGAAAATATCCGTAATTTGGGAAAATTTTTAAATTATAAAATTAAAAATCCGCACTTTTTCCTAAAAGCAATTACTCATAGTTCATATTTGGATAATCATCCTGATTTAAAAAAATCTAATGAACGCCTCGAATATTTGGGAGATGCCGTTTTAAGTTTAATTGTGGGCGAATATTTATTTGAAAATTTCCCAAATCAAAATGAAGGGTATTTAACAAAAATCAGATCTCATCTTGTTGATAAAATTGCACTTGCTAAAGCTGCTGAAACAATAAAATTAGATAAGTACCTTTTATTTGAGAAACGTTATATTAATGATTCTGCAGAAGGTTTAAAAACTATTACGGCTGATGCTTTAGAGGCTTTAATAGGTGCATTATATCTGGATGGGGGATTGGAAACGGTAAGGAAATTCATTTTGACTTACATTATTAATCCGAATTTAAAAAGCGGATATTTCGAAATTGATCATAACTTCAAAGGCAAATTATTAGAGCTTACTCATTCGCGTAAATTAAGTCCGCCGGAATATAAATTAATTAAAGCCGAAGGACCCGATCATAATAGAATATTTACCATAAAAGTTATGATTGGAGATAAAATTTTTGGTATTGGTACGGGAAAAAACAAAAAAAATGCCGAGCAAAAAGCTGCGAAAATAGCTCTTACAAAACTTAAATAAATTACTTTAATTCAGCTTAAGTGATATCATACCTTTAAACTATAGACTAATTTTAGATGATATTTGAGTATATTTAAATTTTTAATAAAATCAATCATTCAAATTAAAAATAATGAGTAGAAGATGAAAAATTTTTATTTTACCGATCAATTTGTTTATCGACATATAGGACCGCGAGAAGAAGATATAAAAAGTATGCTGGATACCGTAGGAGTTGAATCACTTGAAGAGTTGATTTCTAAAACAATTCCTACTGAAATAAGATTAAAAAAAGAGTTAAACTTTGATCTTCCGATGAGTGAAACTGAATTATTAGAACATTTACGAATAATCGCATCAAAAAATAAAATATTTAAATCGTATATAGGAATGGGATACTACCCGACCATAACTCCGCCGGTAATTAAGCGGAATATTTTGGAAAATCCCGGCTGGTACACTCAATATACACCATATCAAGCTGAAATATCTCAAGGCAGACTCGAAGCATTACTTAATTTTCAAACAGTGATAGCCGATTTAACAGGTTTGCCGTTAACAAATGCATCTCTTTTAGATGAAGCTACCGCCGCCGCCGAAGCGATGACAATGCTGTATTCCTCGAGAAAAAAAGAGAAAAAAAACGCAGATGTTTTTTTAGTATCTGAGAATTTATTCCCCCAAACTTTGGCTGTTCTCAATACCAGATCTGAACCATTGGGAATTAAACTGGTAATAAAAAATCAAAACGAATTTGAATTGGATGATGATGTTTTTGGAATTATGGTTCAATATCCGGATGGCAATGGTGAAGTGTACAATTATTCAAATCTTTTTGAAAATGCAAAAATGAAAAATATTTTTACGTCGGTAATTGCCGATATTATGAGTCTTGTACTACTGGTCCCGCCATGCGAATTTGGTGCTGATATAGCGGTCGGTTCAACACAAAGATTCGGTATGCCGATGGGCTATGGAGGTCCTCACGCTGCTTACTTGGCTACGAAAGAAGATTTTAAGAGGCATATACCTGGTAGAATTATCGGGATTTCTATCGACAGAAATGGCAAACCTGCTTTAAGAATGGCATTGCAAATGCGCGAACAACATATTAAACGGGAAAAAGCAACCAGTAATATATGTACCGCTCAAGTTTTACCTGCAATTATGTCCGGTATGTATGTAGTTTATCATGGACCGGTTGGATTAAAAAACATAGCTTCAAGAATTTCAAAATTAACAAGACTTTTAGATTACGGGTTAAAAGAATTAGGATTTAAACAAATCAATAAATATTATTTTGATACGTTAAAAATAGAATTGGATTCTTCGGAATTGCTCAAGAAAATCAAAAAAAGCGCTTTAGATAAGAAGATTAACTTAAGATATTTTGGAAATGATGCAATTGGTATTTCGGTTTCCGAAATTACTTCATTAAAAGATATAAAAATACTTTTGGATATTTTTGCCGGGAGCAAAGGGGAAATATTTGGTGAGGTTAAATTAAATAAAATAATGGAAAGCGGTGATTTCGATATATCTAAAGAATTTAAAAGAGAGAGTAAATTTTTAACTCATCATGTCTTTAATTTATACCATTCTGAAACTGCAATGATGAGGTATATTAAAAATCTGGAAAAGAAAGACCTTTCGTTAACAACATCTATGATTCCGTTGGGCTCGTGTACAATGAAGTTAAATGCAGCGGCTGAAATGGCATCAATCACGTGGCCTGAGTTTGCTCATATTCATCCTTTTGTGCCTATAAGTCAAACGGAAGGGTATCAAGAATTGATTGTGGGTATTCAAAAACAATTATGTGAAATAACTGGTTTTTCGGGTATTTCGCTGCAACCGAATTCGGGTGCATTGGGTGAATTTACCGGGTTAATGGTAATAAGGGAATATCATAAACAGCGGAATCAAGGGTATCGCAACATAATTTTAATTCCTTCTTCGGCTCACGGTACAAACCCTGCGAGTGCAGTTATGGCCGGCAATAAACCTGTAATTATTAACTGCGATGAGAAGGGCAATATTGATATTGAAGATTTAAAGAAAAAAGCTGAAGCAAACGCTGATAATTTATCTGCTTTAATGGTAACTTATCCTTCTACACACGGTATTTTTGAAAAAGATATTGTAAAAATTTGTAAGATTGTTCATGATAATGGGGGACAAGTGTATATGGACGGAGCTAATATGAATGCTCAAGTTGGATATACAAGTCCCAAACAAATTGGAGCAGACGTATGTCATCTGAATTTACACAAGACTTTTGCAATACCTCATGGGGGCGGAGGACCCGGAGTTGGACCAATTGCCGTTGCAGATCATTTGATACAATATTTACCAAGTCATCCTGTAATTAGTTTTAATAGAAATAGCGGAATAAGTGCTGTAACGGCTTCTCCATTCGGCAGCGCAAATATTCTCCCTATTTCGTATGCCTATATTAAATTGATGGGAACAGAAGGTTTGAAAATGAGTACCGCAGTGGCAATAT
>CAZXJG010000125.1:0-9647 GCA_964640985.1 uncultured Melioribacteraceae bacterium
TAAGGGGGTGGAATAGAATAACTTGCCTATAATACAAGAATAAGTAACTGTTATTTAGGAATTGTAATTCGATAACTTATTTTATTCCACCCCCTAAACGTGATAATTAGGTGATTCTTTGGTTATAATTACATCATGCGGATGACTTTCACGTAACCCGGCAGAAGAAATTTTCACAAATTTCGTTTTCGTTTTCATTTCTTTAATATTCCGTGCACCGCAATATCCCATAGAGGCTCTTAATCCACCTATAAATTGATAGATTGAATCCGACAAAGGACCTTTGTAAGGGATTCTTCCTTCAACACCTTCGGGAACTAATTTTTTAATATCGTCTTCCGTATCTTGAAAATATCTATCCTTGCTCCCTTGTTTCATTGCTCCAATAGAGCCCATGCCTCTATAAACTTTAAATTTTCTACCTTCAAATAAAATAGTTTCACCTGGAGATTCATCCACTCCTGCAAGCATTCCTCCAATCATAACAGTATCGGCACCTGCGGCAATTGCTTTAGCCACATCTCCTGTTTGTTTAATTCCACCATCGGCTATTACGGGAATATTTTTATTTTTTAACGCCATTGATGTCTCAATTACAGCACTTATTTGCGGCATACCCACACCGGCAACAACGCGGGTAGTACAAATTGAACCGGCTCCAATTCCAACTTTAACCGCATCTACACCTACTTCCGCTAATTCAAGTGCAGCTTCTTTAGTAACAATATTTCCTGCAATTAATTGAATATCATTAAATTTTTCACGAATTAGTTTAACCATTTTTATTACACCTTCAGAATGACCATGTGCAGTATCGACAATCAGCACATCTGCTCCGGCATTAACCAATGCTTCCACCCTTTCAATTGTATTTTTGCCTGCTCCAACGGCTGCTCCTACTCTTAATCTTCCCAACTCATCTTTACATGCATTTGGAAATTTTTTACGCTTTAAAATATCTTTATAAGTAATCAATCCTTTTAAAAATCCATTTTTATCAACAACAGGCAATTTTTCTATTCTATATTTTTGAAGTAATACTTGAGCTTCCTGCAGTGTTGTTCCGACCGATGTAGTAATTAAATTCTTTTTTGTCATTACTTTATCAACCAGCAAACCTAAATTTACCTCAAACCTTAAATCCCTATTAGTTAAAATTCCAACTAATTTATTCGATTCATCCACAATTGGAATTCCTGAAATATGATATTTTGCCATTAAATCTAATGCATCTTTAATATGTTTATCACGGGTTAAAGTAATAGGATTTGTAATCATTCCGCTTTCTGATCTTTTAACTTTATCTACCTCATCGGCTTGACGTTCAATAGACATATTTTTATGAATTATTCCTATTCCACCTTGTGCGGCCATTGCAATAGCCATTTTTGATTCCGTAACAGTATCCATCGCCGCCGAAATGAAGGGAATATTTAATTTAATTTCACGGGTTAAATACGTACTTAATTCGGTTTCACGCGGAAGCACATTCGAGTGTGTCGGTAAAAGTAGAATATCGTCAAATGTTAATCCATCAAAAGAGATTTTCCTTTGTTCCATTTTTTCCTCAACAAATAATATATTTTCATAAAAGAAATTAAAAAAATAAAATAATTTATTCTGTAGGTAAGGGGGTGGAATAAAATAAGTTATCTAATTACAACTCCTAAAGTATTTAATAACAGTTAGTTATTCTTGTATTATATACAAGTTATTCTATTCCACCCCCTAAATAACCACAGCATATTTTAAAAATCACAGTCAAAAACTTTTTATTATTCAAATGCTGAAAATCCGGTTATATTTTCGCCGATAATTAAAGTATGCATTTCGTGCGTACCTTCATAAGTTTTAACTGCCTCGAGATTTGCTGCGTGCCTCATGATTGGATATTCACTTAAAATACCGTTAGCACCGAGGATTTCTCGTGAAATCCGAGCACTTTTAAGAGCAATTTCACAATTATTCCTTTTAGCCATTGAAATATGAGTATAACGAGCTTTGTTTTTATCTTTTAATCTAGCTAATTGAATATTCAACAGTTGAGCCTTTGTGATTTCCGTTAATATATAAACCAATTTTTCTTGCGTAAGCTGATATGCGGCAATAGGTTTGCCGAACTGGATACGTGATTTACTATATTTTAACGCAGTATCATAACAAGCCATCATGGCACCGACAACACCCCAGGCAATTCCGTAGCGAGCTTGGTTAAGGCACATTAAAGGCGATTTTAACCCTGAAGTATTTGGTAATATATTTTCCTCCGGCACAAAAACATCTTGAAAAATTAGCTCGGAAGTTACAGATGCACGTAATGAATGTTTGCCTTTCATTAACGGTGCTGTAAATCCTTCAAATTCTTTTTCTACCAAAAATCCGTGAATTATTCCATCAAGTTTAGCCCAAACAACAGCTACATCGGCAATTGAACCGTTTGTAATCCACATTTTCGCACCATTTAAAATATACCCGCCGGCAATTTTTTCAGCGTGAGAAATCATTCCCCCAGGATTAGAACCGTAATCCGGTTCCGTTAAACCGAAACATCCGATTGACTCGCCATTTGATAACTTGGGCAACCATCTCTTTTTTTGTTCTTCCGAACCAAACGTAAATATCGGATAAATAACCAAACTATTTTGCACCGATGCAAAACTACGGATTCCGCTGTCGCCTCTTTCTAATTCCTGCATTGCCAAACCATAATCCATATAACTCATTCCAGCTCCTCCATATTCTTCCGGGAGAGTAATTCCCAACAAACCTAAATCGGCTAATTTAGGTATTAAATCTAAAGGGAATGAACCTTCTAAATAATGTTTTTCTATAACAGGTAAAACTTCCGAATCAACAAATTTCCGTACAGTTTCACGCACAAGAATTTCTTCTTCGGTTAAAAGGCTTTCGATATTATAATAATCTATATTTGTAAATTTTTCCAATACTTTCTCAAAAAATTTAATTTCGAAATTTAATAAACTCTCAATTTATTACCTAAAACGTTTTGTTTTATTATTCCATAAACGTTATCAAATATTGCTCTACATATATTCAACAGGAAACTGCAGAAGAAAGTAACAATCTATTTTAATAATTTAATAAGTTACCGACTAGAAAAAGAATCGTGAAAAGTAAATGGAAACAAACAATGAATAGTAAATAATGAACAGAACACTTTGATAATTTAGTGATTGGTTAATCTGCTTTTATCCGATATTAAAAATAATTTTTAAACTTGAGATTTTAAAATCATAATTCGGTTAAATGTTCAATTCATTTATTACTCTATTTATTAAACTTCTTTCATATCCTTTGGATAACAAAAAGTTTGATATTTTAGGTTTTATTTTGTCTGTAATAATTTTTCTTTCATTTAAAATCGAATATTTTTTTTGAGCAATCATTTTTGCGTTAGCATAAAAAATTTCATTATTTGTTTTTAAAATCAACATTTTTTCAATTGTTTTTCTATCTATTCCTTTTCTAAATAATTCGGCTTTAATTTTATTTATTCCAAACTTTTTTTGATATAACTTTTCTCGAATAAACTTTTCCGTAAATCTTTCATCATTTAAATAATTCTTTTCTTTTAATTCTTCTAAAATTCGGAGTACAAAGATTTTAGAATATTTTTTTTTAAGTAATTTATTTTTAAGTTCATAGACCGAATGATCTCTAAGTGTTAAATATCTGAATGAACTATCTCTTATTTTAAAGATTTCGTTTTCGGAAATCAACTTATTTTTCAGCGTTTCGTCAATTTCATCTTGCTTTCTTAAACCATACTTAACTATAATTTCATAAAAAATATTAATTTCGTTTCCATCTTCAAAGGTAATTAAAACTTTTTTGCCTTTTTTTTGGAGTTTATTAATTTTCATATAATAGTATTAAAATTCGAAATTACAAACCAAACCGGTTTTATTAACTCGGCAATTATTTACTTCGTATCTAATTTGTGGAGAAGTTATAATATAATGCATATTTGGTTTTCGAAAATAAATTAAATACCGCCTTTATAATTGCCGGAGTAATATTATTAAAATCGGCTGACAATATCATTTTTTTACTTTGGAATCATTAGAACTTTTCTTATTTAATTGCTGATTATTGTTTAGCAGTCCTAAATTTAACTTAACTTCTTTTTCAAGTTTGTTCATCAAATCTGTATTCTCTTTCAATATTTTCCTAAATTGTTCTCTACCTTGAAAACGTTCTTCTCCAAAAGTAAACCAAGCACCACTTTTTTTGATAATTCCATTATCCACGCCAATATCAATTAAGTCGCCTTCTTTACTAATACCCTCATCGTATAAAATATCAAATTCAACTTGTTTAAATGGAGGAGCAATTTTACTTTTAACAACTTTCACTTTTGTTCGATTTCCAATAATATTATCGCGGTCTTTTATTGCGGCAATTCTACGAATATCCAATCTTACAGAAGCATAAAATTTTAATGCATTACCACCTGTTGTAGTTTCCGGATTTCCAAACACAACACCAATTTTGCTCCGAAGTTGATTTGTAAAAATAACACAAGTTTTTGACCTGCTGACAGCACCGGTAATTTTACGTAATGCTTGCGACATAAGTCTTGCCTGAACACCCATTTGAGCATCACCCATTTCCCCCTCAATTTCGGAACGCGGTACTAATGCCGCCACCGAATCGATGACAATAACATCTAAAGCAGTACTTCTAACTAAGGTATCTACAATTTCCAATGCTTGTTCACCATAATCCGGTTGTGAAACGAGTAAATTATTAACATCAACTTTAAGTTTTTTTGCATAATTGATGTCTAAAGCATGTTCAGCATCAATAAATGCGGCAATTCCACCCAGTTTTTGCGCTTCAGCAATTATATGTAAACATACAGTCGTTTTGCCTGATGATTCAGGTCCATAAATTTCAACTATTCTTCCTCTCGGCACACCGCCAATACCCAGAGCATTATCAAGCGATACAGAGCCTGTTGAAATAGCTTCAACCGGATTTATTACTCCGTCGCCTAATCTCATTATTGCGCCTTTTCCGTATGTTTTTTCAATACCGTAAATTGTATCTTCTAAAATTTTTAGCCGTTTATCATTTTCTACCATCATTGTCCCTCCAATTAAAAATTAAGTTCAAAAATTTTAATTATTTTGTAAATTGAACCGCTTGGTAATAAATTACTTTCAATTAAAAAAATTTTATTACATAAAATATTTCTCTCTGAAAACTTATAATCAGGGAATTCTCTTAATTTTATTAAATCTTCATTACCTTTTATCCGTAATATTGTCAAGTGAGGGTTAAATTTTCTTTTTTCCGATTCAAAACCGATATTTTCAAAATTCATATCAATTTTTTTTTGAAGTTTAATAAGTTTATCATTCCGTTTTATTCCCAACCACAAAATTTTCGGTTTATTATCTTTGTAAAAAAAACCGAATTTTGAAAAATTTAATTTTAAAGCAGTTTCATATTTAAGTAATTTTTCAAGTAATTCAATAATTTTATTATTTTGCTGAATATCAACGTCACCTAAAAATTTCAATGTAATATGTAATTTATTTTCCGTTTCCCATTTAACTTTGTTTGTTGTGTTATATATTTTATCACGGATTTCAATTACGTTGTTAATAACATCAGAAGGAAAATTTAACGCTATGAAAAGCCTATTCTTCATAAAGGATGCCGAGTATGTGTCGTCTCAACAAATCTAAAGCCGCTTGAGAAGTTTTTTCCTTGTTAAGCAATCTGTCGTCTCCAAAAACAAATTTTTTAGCAGAGCAAACATTTTCGTCGCATATTCCTATATAGACTAATCCAACAGGCTTATTTTCGGAAGCACCGGTAGGTCCCATTATACCGGTAACCGAAAGCCCGATATCGGTACTTGAAACAGCACGAACGCCTGCTGCCATTTGCCGGCATACTTCCAACGAAACAGCACCATATTTTTGGATAATATCTTCATCAACATTTAGTAACTCTACTTTTGCTCCGTTACTATATGAAACTATCCCTCTTTCGAAATAATTGCTGCTGCCACTAATGTTTGTTAATCTATGACTAATCAAACCCCCCGTACAAGATTCTGCTGTGGCTAACGAAAGTCCTCTATCGACTAACAGTTTAGCAACAGTTCCCTCTAAAGTATCGTTATTTTTCCCGTAAATAAATCTTCCAACTTTTGCTCTAATTTGCTGTTCAATTTCAGATAATTTGTTTTTAGCTTGATTATAATTTTCGGCTTCAATGGTTATCCTCATTCTTACGCCAAATTGGTTTGGCAAAAACGCCATTTTGGAATCACCAAGAATTAATTTTAAATTACCAAGTTTTTCATATAAAGACGATTCGGGAATTCCGGTGGTTAGAAAATTTTCTACTATTACGGCTTTATTGGAATCAGCAAACTTATCTTTAAATTGAGGTAAAACAAAGCTGTTAACCATTTCTTTCATTTCAAAAGGAACACCTGGCATAGCAACAAAGACTTTGTTTTCTTTTTCAATCCATAAACCGGGTGCTGTTCCCCTCGAATTTCTAATTGCTTCGGCAATTTTAGGAATGTAGGCTTGATCTTCGTTTAATTTTGTTAACTCCCTACCGCGTTTTTTAAACATTGATTTTATATCGTCTAAAACCGCTTCATTCAAAACCAATTCAGAATTAAAAAACCGCGTAATACACTTTCTTGTTACATCATCGTGAGTTGGGCCCAATCCCCCGGTAACAATTACAATATCGTATTTATTAAACGCCTCTTCAAATTCATTTATTATAGCCTTTTCTTGATCGTGAACCACACTTTCTTTTGCAACATCAATTTGAATTGCTGTTAATTGCTCGCCAATCCATGCGGCATTGGTATTTAAAATTTGGCCTATTAATATTTCATCGCCGATTGTAATAATTTGTGCTTTCATTTTTTATTTCTATTTAATGAAATAAATTATAATCTGAATTAAAATTAAACTGTAAATAGCCGACATAACATCATCGAACATAATTCCCCATCCGCCTTTTAATTTTTCAATTAACCTTGCGGGAAAAGGTTTTATTATATCTAAAATTCTCCACAAAATAAATGCCGAAACAACATATATTATTGTTTTGGGTACAAAAAGAAGGCTTATCCACGTACCCACAAATTCATCAATTGTGCACTGAGAAGGATCTTTTTTCCCATAAAATTTTTCAAATTTATTTCCAATATTAATTCCTATAATTGTAAAAAGTGAAATCATAAATAAAAGAATTGTAGGATTCTCAAAACCCGGAATGAAATATATAAATAATGCGAATAAACTCCCAACAGTACCTGAAGCTACAGGAGAATATCCTGAAAAAAGACCTGAGCCTAAAATTCTTTCAATTAAATTTAGTTTCAAATTTGAATAACCTTTTTATAAGTAATCTATTTTTGTATAAATAGCTAACTCCCGTAATAAATGTAAAAATGGTAATTGTCAACATTGTATAATAGATTAAATATTGATTAGTTAAAAGAGATAATAAATTTTTATAATTTTCCATTATACCCGGAATTGTATTTGCAACAAAAATAATGAGCAAATAATAAATAAATATCATTTGAAAAAATGTTTTCCACTTTGCAATTTTACTCGTCGTAAATTGTTTGTCGTGATATTCTGCATAAGAGCGTAAAAGAGTAATTAATATATCTCGACCAACAATTATAATCACCATCCATAAACTTAACGTCCCTTCAATGGTAAATGCTATAAAAGCTGCCGAGGTTAAAATTTTATCGGCTAAAGGGTCTAAAAATTTTCCCCAATCTGTAATATAATTAAACTTTCGCGCCAGCCAGCCGTCGTACCAGTCGGTAAGCGCTGCAATAATATAAATAACAACAGATATTTGTCTTGTTATCGGATTGTCGATAAGGAATAAGACAAAAAAAATAGGTGTTAAAATTATTCGAGTAACAGTTAACTGATTTGGAAGTATCATATTTCTGCTACAAAGTTTTTTCCATTTCTGATAGCTTTTTTAAATAAGCAAATTCATAAATTCCGGTATTATGACCATCTTCCCATATAATTCCCAAAGCATAGTTCCCAACAATCTGCAAACTTTTTATAGTTAGCTGGTTATCTTTATAAATTTTAAAATGATTTCCATCTTCATTATCCCGTTCTGCACTACAAACAGCACAAGGGCACGCTCTTCTTAAATCGAGACACGATATTATCGATACACTTCCATCGTCCCATTGAATTTGTAAATTCTCTTTATCTTTTATTTTAACATTCATAATTTTATTAGTCTAATTCCATTCCGGTTAAATTATATAAAGCTTCTTTATATTTTATGGAAGTATTTCTAATAACGTTGTTGGGCAATTTTGGTGCCGGAGGTTTTTTATTAAAATTAATAGAAAGCAAATAATCACGGACATACTGTTTGTCGAAGCTTTTCTGTGCCCCGCCCGGTTTGTAGCTATCTACCGGCCAAAAGCGTGACGAATCAGGTGTGAGCAATTCATCTATTAAAATAATTTTCCCGTCGAAATAACCGAATTCCATTTTTGTATCGGCAATAATAATACCTTTAGATAGGGCAAATTCACTTGCTTTTTTATAAATTGAAATGGTTTTTTGCTTAATAAAATCAAATGCTTCTTTACCTATAAGATTACTTGCTTTTTCTTCGGAAATATTTTCATCGTGATCACCTATTTCTGCTTTTGTAGATGGTGTAAAAATCGGCTCGGGTAATTTGTCCGATTCAACTAAATTATCCGGTAATTTAATTCCGCAAATAGTTCCGTTTTTTACGTAATCTTTCCATCCGGAACCGGAAATATATCCGCGAACTATACATTCTAAAGGAATTAACTCCGCTTTTTTCACTATCATCGAACGACCGATAAGATTTTTTTTGTATTCATTACATATTGTCGGGTACTTGTCAACATCCGTTGTAATTAGATGATTTTCTATTTCATCTTCCATAAATTTGAACCAAAATGCGGATATTTGTGTTAATACCTTACCCTTGCCGGGAATTCCTTGATCCATAATTACATCAAATGCCGAAAGACGATCCGATGAAACCATTAAGAAAGTATCGCCAAGATCATATATATCGCGAACTTTTCCTTTTTTTGTTAATTTTAATTTTTTGAAGTTAGTCTGTAAAAGTGTTTTATTCATATTAAAAAATATTTTGTTTTAAAATTATTATTAAATATAATGAGAGTGATTCCGTTATCCAAATTCAACTACGCTTGATAAAAAAAAATTGTTTGATTACATTTTAAAATAACATAGCGTTTAGTAATTAACATTATAATAATATTATTATTACTTATATTTTTCAAAGTTAAAATCTTATTACTATATTAAATTTTAAAATTTATTTACAAACATAATCATTTAAAAATCAACAATATTAAAAACGGTTAAATTGATATTTTTAGACTTGGCTCATAAATTATTAATAGCACGCCGATTCTTTAAGATTGTTTATGATTAATTATGAAGGAAGATAAAAACTATTAATATTAAAATTAGATTATTGATGAATTTTGTAAGAGATCGCAATTTAAATGAAAGGTTTTTAAAAAAATAGCTGCGATTATCATAATTAATCATCATAAATCTGCGTGCCATTTCTTT
>CAZXJG010000126.1:0-9641 GCA_964640985.1 uncultured Melioribacteraceae bacterium
CCGCTTTATATTCGTCCCAAACGTAGGAATGCCTTATTTGATTATATTCCCAAAGACTAACTCCATGATAGTTATACGTTGTTTGGGACAGATTACAAAAGCTTGTGATGTCACCTTGTCGAACATCGTTGCCGTAACCAAAATATTCTCCCTGTCCGAGCGGCATGATTGGTTTATCCGCAGCACTGTCTCCTATACTTACCCATACGTTTGTGAAATAAGTGAAATCGCTGTTCATACGACTAAGCTCATTTTTCGGAGTGGTAGGCCTCGCTGCCCAATATGTCTGCGGCATATTCACATTAACGCGATCAAGGAAAGTTGTCCA
Source organism: uncultured Melioribacteraceae bacterium (assembly GCA_964640985.1). Taxonomy (GTDB): domain Bacteria; phylum Bacteroidota; class Ignavibacteria; order Ignavibacteriales; family Melioribacteraceae; genus CAZXJG01. Next base: position 329 of record CAZXJG010000126.1, read on the forward strand.
TGGAAATGTGTTGTGCCCAATAATACGAGCCCATGCGGTAAGGGCAATAAAAGCATCCGGATGATGTGCGTGAATACTGTCAATATACGCCTGTGCTGCAGCGACCCGGTTTGCTAAGGTATCATATTGTATCTCGGCATCAATAAGAAGACCGTCAATTCCTTTGACATTCAGGATCGAGTTTGCAACATCTGTTTCGGATGCGGGGTTACCCCAATGATGTGGAACCCCATAGACATATTGAAACGCCAACAACTTTATTCCGTTAGCATGAAAAACGGCAACAACACTGTCCATACTGCTGTAATTCGATGTTGCCCAATTATACAGAGAGTGATTTGGACTATTGTAATAACTGTCGCCATCAGCCATTTTGATCACAAGCCATGTAACTCCAACGCTTTTCAATTTTGTGATAACCGTGTTGAGATTCTTACCGCCGCCGTTTGCAGCCCATAACTTCCAAAGGTACATCCCCTTTGCTCCAATGGGCAGTGAATCTTGTGCGGCACATTTCCCGAAAGGAACCAAGCTAACCATTATCATTACTAATAGCGCGAGTGTTGATTTTCTCATTTAAGTAGCTCCTTCATTATTAATTATGAATCTGAAAAGAATAGAGTAATTTGTTAAACTCATCGACAATACTATTGGTTGTATCTTGAAGGGAAGATACAACTTTCAATTTCAATTCCTCAGCTGTCAACGGTTTTCCTTCAACTATTTCACCAGGTTTGCCGATCGGTTTATCCTGAACAAGAGACACAATGTAATATCGACCCTTTTGATGAACATAACAGTTTATGACACTATCCCACATTCCCATTCCTGCATACACCACCCAATATTCACGACGGAAGTTTTGTTGACCGGTATTAACGGAGTCAACCATAACTCTGTTTTTAAATAACATAGCTGCAGAGGGTGAATCGAAATACACTCTTCCGCCGTAACTTCCGGGCAAATCTACAAACAATCTATCTGACACCGACACATGAGCAATTGCGGATTGAACAGGAGAAGTACCCGATGATAACAGAGTAATATTGTATGTTGAACTGTCATGCTGCACTACAGTACCGACTTTTGCGAACGAAATTCCTAGAACATCATTTTGAACACGGCTATTATGATCTTGTTGTGCACTTGTTATAATTTGACCGTTGGCAGTGCAGAGCAAACCTATAACAAGTACTATGGTGAAAATTAATCTTTTTGTCATTCTCGTTTCTCCTCTTATCAACTTTATGCTATCCATCACTCTTGGTAGTAAAAACATCAACTGAGTTGAATAAACTCAACATTCATGTCTTTGAATTCTATGGCTAACATTATTAAAATAGTTATGGGAAAGGTAATAATCAAGTTCCCTTTTGCTGTGCAAAAATTAAGAGGCAAAATATCAGCAACGCTCCACTACACAAAGAAAAAGAAATATGGCTAAATAATATTTTAATAGCTCAGCAATTATTATTTAATTCATTTTTTTTAAGATGTAGCTTGAATTTTTTTTAAATATAGAATATAGATTAACGATTTTTAATTTATGATTTTCTTCGGCTGAATTATTAGTTAGGCAACTATATGCCAAGCATATAATTTAACAGTTAAAACAGCTTGTTAATTTCTGCAAAAATGTGTATATATGGATATACATTTCTGCGAATTTAAACAAGGAGAATAAACAATGCTAACCAAAATTCAAAAATGGGGAAATAGTCAAGGAATACGTATTCCAAAAAATCTTCTCAAAAACTCCAAAATTCAAATTGGAGAAGAGGTTAATATTGTTGTTCAAGTTGGAAAGATTATTATCGAACCAACCAATAAAATACATGGAAGATATAGCATTGATGATTTAGCAAAAAAAATGCCAGACCAATACAATCCAGCAGAAGAAAATTGGGGTGCACCTGTTGGAAAGGAGGTTTGGTAAATGCCTCGATATATTCCTGAAAAAGGTGATTTTGTTGCTGTAACATTTGATCCGCAATCTGGGCATGAACAAAAAGGACGACGGCCAGCATTGGTTATAAGTAATAAAGTATTTAACAAAGCTACAGGCCTCTCCATTGTTTGTCTAATTACAAATACAAAACGCAGCATTCCTTTTCATGTTGCAATCCCAAAAGAACTTTCTTTATCTGGCTATATAATGGTAGAACAAGTTAAGTCGATTGACTTTAAGAGTCGTAAAATAAAGTTGATAGACAAAGCACCCAGTAACATTATAGGTGAAGTGTTAGCTATTTTAGATGCCTGCATATATCAAGATGCCTAACCACGCTGTTATTGTGTAAATAAAAATATTTTAAACACGTTGTGAAATTTTACATATATTATTCTGCTTCATTCGGCTTTTTCTCCATAAAAGTCCATTGGACAAAGAATTCTAATAATTATTTTTTTTGTTATTATTTAATTTTTTAATATTTAATTAACGATTTTAATATTAATTAAACGAAGTGCAATATTTTGATTTCAATTCACTTTTATTAAAAATTACATAAAATATAATTCAACGGAGAAATCATGAAAAAACAATATTATTTAAAAATAATCTTCTTTTTTACCATCTTACTTTTCATACCGTATTTATCAAATGCACAGGAAAAGAGCTTATACAAAAATATCAGTGAAGCTTTATTATCGAGAGGCAAACTATCCGGCAAATATGGCCCGAGAAATATTAATTGGATTGACGGCGGTAATCGTTATTCGTACACAGTACGTGATCCTAAAACGCACAAAAATGAAATTCGCTCATTCAACCCAGCTACAATGAAAGACACATTAATTTTTAGAGTAGATAGTTTAACATTTCCCGGTACTAAAAAGTTATTTAGTTATAAATCATTTCAATGGGATAAAGATTCCAAGCATCTGATTTTTCAAACAAATTTCAGAAAATTATATCGTCGTTCCGGCATATCGAATTATTATATTTATTCATTAAAAACAAAAAAACTTAAGATCGGTGCTGAAAATGCCCGTACGGCGGAACTTTCACCGGATGGTTCTATGGTGGGTTATGAAAGGAAAGGAAATATGTTTGTTTATTATCTCAATACAAAAAAAGAATATCAATTAACAAACGACACAACCGCTAATGTTTTTAACGGTCATTACGATTGGGTTTATGAAGAAGAATTCGGGCAGGCTCAAGCGTGGAACTGGTCGCCCGATAGTAAATATATTGCTTATTGGCAGTTTAATGAAAGTAAAGTCCCGATAGTACAGATTACAAATTATGAGGGTTTTCATCCTAAATATGAAAAGATACCGATTCCGCAAGTTGGAGACCCAAATCCCAAGGTGAGAATTGGCGTAATAAATATTCTAACAAAGAAAAATATTTGGATAAATACCGGTGTAACCGGAGATTATTATATCCCAAGAATCTATTGGACAAACAAAACAGATGTTTTAGCTGTAATGATTCTTAACCGTGCTCAAAATAATATGAAATTATTTTTTGTTAACATAAAATCGGGCAAATCTCATCTTGTTTTTCATGAAAAATCGAATACATGGATTGATATTTACGATTTCTACGCACGTGTTAATGATATGATTTCATTCCCGAGAAATTCCAACGAATTCTTTTGGATATCCGATAGAAGCGGCTATCAGCATATTTACAGATACAATTATAACGGAAAATTAATAAATCAAGTAACAAAAGGAAATTGGGACGTTGTTAAAATTCAGGGAATTAATATAAAGGACAAAAAAATCTATTACGAATCGACCGAGGCTTCTCCATTGGAAAGACAATTATACTCGATTAATTTTGACGGCACGGGGGAAAAAAGAATAACAACCGTTCCGGGCACACATAGATTTAATATGTCGCCGAATACAAAATATTTTTTCGATTCTTATTCAAATGTAAATACACCGCGACAGGTTGAATTATGGAGCACTACAAAAGGAATGATAAAAAAATTAGTTAATAATTCTTCAGTTGAAAAATATCTAAAAACTCACGTATATTCTCCAAAAGAACTATTCAGCTTTACAACATCGGATTCACAAAAAATTGATTGTTCTATAATTAAACCATACCGGTTTAATAAAACAAAAAAATATCCTGTAATATTTGCTATTTACGGCGGACCCGGTTCACAATCCGTTTTTAATTCATTTGCTACAAATCCGTTCCAACAATATTTATCGCAAAAAGGCTACATAATTGTTGATGTAAATAATAGAGGAACAGCAAATTACAGTAGTAAATTTATGAAAATTGTTTATAAGCATTTGGGCAAATGGGAAAGTCATGATTTTGTTGAAACAGCGAAGTATCTTGCCAAATTACCTTATGTAGATTCTACCAGAATGGCAATTATGGGTACCAGTTACGGAGGCTACAGTACTCTTTATACAATGACTACACACCCGAATGTATTTAAAGTAGGTATTGCAAATTCTCCTGTAACCGATTGGCGGCTTTATGACGACATATACACAGAAAGATACATGGGCTTACTGAAAGACAACGAAAGCGGATATGACAGCAGTTCGGCTACGGAACACGCTGCTCATTTAACGGGATATTTGCTATTAATACATTCTGCATTCGACGATAACGTACATCCGAGGAATACAATGCAGTTTATTACGGCTCTTACCAATGCCGGCAAAGATGCCGATTTTAGATTTTATCCTTTAGGTGCACACGGAGCGATTTACAGTAAAACAAGTTATATTTTATTGATGAAAGTCTATTACAATTTCTTAAACAGATATTTAATGGGTGGTAATGACCAAATAATTATAAACAAATAAGTTTGTTTTTTTCGATACTTAATTTTTATCTTGAGCAAATCTTGACTAACATTGCAAGACGCTATCAATATTTGTAGCATTGAATGAAATGACGGTGACAATTATTAGAAAAGAGAATTGTTTACTGCTGCCACCGAATGGCCGGCGGCGGCAGTGAAATAACAATATGACGAATGATGTCAATAGCAATAATATTTTAATGGCTGTTACAGTTGTACCGTGACAGCGAGAGTAAAAACTAAATAATAGAGATTCCCGAAATCTCAGAAATTAAGGGGATTTTGTATTACAGAAAATTTTGCAGTTAAGATTTCGGGAATCTCCATCAATTTTTTAATTAATTAAATATGTCAATAGCAATATTTATCGATGAAAAAGTGTGCTTTTACCTTGTTTTCCGCAATCAAAATTGATAGGTCTGATACTTTTCATTCCAAGTAAAACAAATTTTATATTTTTCTATTTTTTCCTTTAGTCAGGTTTGTTTTTTTGTTTCGACCGCAAAAAATTATCAGTTTAAAATTTAACCGTATCTTTTATATTCGTTCTATTTTTTATTTTCGCCGTATCATTACGGTATTTTTCCCATTGCTGCTGATGTATAGATTCAAAGCCTTTGGGTTTTCTGTTTGAATTAACCGAATCTATTTTCTTTTCGAATTTGGTTTTCCCTTTATTAATTTCTTTTCTATTCCCACTTCTACCGCAAGAGACGGAAAGCATAATTAAAATAATAATACCGGTAATATTTAATAAAATTTTTCTCATTTATGTTATCCGTTATTTCAAAAGAAGCATTTTTTTCGACATCCTAAATATTTCACCGTTTTGCGAATTAAATAAAATCATATAAATATACATTCCTGAAGCAACACGAGTTCCGTACTGATTTATTCCATTCCAAACTATTTTATGATATCCTTTTGTAATATTATTAAAATTAAAATTTTTAATTTTTTCACCAATAGAGTTGTAAATTATGATTTTTGCATTGCCCGCACCGGGAAGTATAAAACCAATTACGGTAGAAGGATTAAAAGGATTCGGATAATTTTGATATAATTTAAATCCCGTTGGAAGCGGATTTTCATTATTAACAACGGAAACCGGAGTTTCGAAAAAATCAAATACTTTTTTCATATAAGTAATGCGAACATTTTCCGGATAAATTGTTTCAAACGGAAAAGCCAAGTGAACTAATTTCCCCTTTTTTTTACCATTTGGGAACATACCCGAAAAAGATATTCCGGCAACACCATTCGAAACCGGGACACCGACATACTGAAGAATATCTTCACTACCATTTATTGCTGCAATGGCGTCCGGCCAATCAACATCAATTGTACTGTGAGTTCCATTGTCAAAGTTAAATTTACCCAAACCTTTAAATATACCGCTGCTAATAGGCTGCGCAGAATAATAATAAGCTTTTCTATCTTCAGGTGCATCGCTAATATATTCTGCTTTCAAATAATTTTTATAAAAAGAAATATCTTCCGAACTTGAATGTCCGCTTCTATCCAAATCGTAACCAATTTCCGAACCGGATACAAAAAGATTGCCGCCGTTTTCCAAAAACGATTTTACACTATCTTGTTCAAATTGATTAAAAGTTTGATCGGCAGTACTTTCATCGCCAAGCATCCAAATTACATTATTATAACCGGTTAATGAAACTTTCCCTTCAAATACGGCTTCATTTGAAGTGGAAGAAAAAGGATAACCGCTATCAAAAACCGGTTTTGCATCAAATCTAATAAAATCAAAATGGTTAGTAGTACCTGCAACCCGGTCAAATCCATTTACAATAAGTGTTTTGGAAGTGGTAATTTTCGGTACTGCTGCAAGTAGTTCCGTAAAGTTCGATTCCCCCGAACTATTCAATGCTTTAACTCTAAAATAATAAATGGAATCGGGACTTAGCCCCTTAATTATAATATTGTTGGATGTAACCTCTACCGAATCTATGAAGTGAATGCCATCCATACTTTTGAATATTTTAAAAGATGTGGCACTTTTGGGAATTTCGAACATTATTTCCAAAACCGAATCGGCTTGGGCAATTATTCTTAACTGTCGTGGTCTAATCGGCGGTGGCAATTTACCGTTTCCAATTTTCAAATTAATTTCATTCCAAAGTTCTTGCCTATCTCCGTCATATCCCAAAGCCCAAATTCCAACGCCTTTAAGATGATTAGCAATCGCCAAATCATACTTCATCCCAAGACTCGAATCATCGTCGTACCAAACTTGGTTCCAACTATCTCCGTCGTTCCATCTATACCATGGTGTTTTATAAGTTGAAGACCATAATTTGCCGTAAGTTTCAGCATTAGCTTCGGCATCTTCAAATAGTGTTACACCAATATATTTTTTTACATCGGCGTTTTGGTCCTGACTGTAAGTTTTCCAATGATTGCCGTAATAAGGAACACCTAAAATTAATTTACCCGGATTAACCGAAGCATACTGTACAAGAACCGTATTGGTGATACTGTTGATACTATACGAATCTCCCGTTAAAGGTGCGGCGGGTCCGGCATGCGTACTCCATTTCCCATTAAAATCGTAACCCATAATAAAAATATAATCACAACTTTCAGAAAGCCCTGCAAAATCCCACATACCTGACCAATTAACCGGTGGGGCTGCAAAAGAAACCTCTTTGCCTGGAAAAACAGAATGAATGGAATCGGTCAATTCTTTCATGAAGTTATTTATTCGTGTTCCTTTATCCAGTAAATCTAATCCTTCAAAATCTATGTTTACACCATCAAGCTTATAAGTTTTGATTATTGATTTTATGTTTTTTATTAAATTTAACTTAACCGAGCTGGTGATTAAAATTTTACGAATTGAATTTTTATTAAAATCTATAACAGTCATAATAATTTTAACACCGTTAGCATGCGCTTTATTAATAACATCCGTCCAAGGCCAATATTGAGGATCATAGATTGAAATATTCCCCAAACTATCCGATGAAAAATCGAAAACTGCAATATGTGTCAAAAGATCATATCTAAAATATTGCTGAACATTTTTTAAATATTCCCAATATGGCAAATAGCCGAAAACAGCAGCATTTAATTTTGAAACTTTTGAAGTATTTAGCGGAATTATACCACTGCCGGAGAGATTAAATTTACTTAATATTTTATGAGTTACCGGATGATTTTCGAGCTGAATTTGATGAATTCCTTCATGTTCTTGAGCATATAAATTATTTAAAATAAAAAACAGGGCAATAAAAAGAAACACAAGACTTTTTTTCATTAAAATACTCCACAATTAATAATCGGAATTGGACGATTTAGATTCATAATTTTTTTGTTTTATAACAATAATACAGATTTTGATAAACGGTTAAAATTTGGAATAATTAAGTTAAATAAATATTTTAATTATTGAAATAAAAAGATTGTTTGTACGAATATATTTATAATTTATCGAGGGAAAAAATGATTACGGAAAAAATTCAAAAAGCATTAAATGAACAAATAAATAAAGAATTTTATTCAGCCTATCTTTATTTATCAATGGCGGCTCATTTTGAAAGTGAAAATTATCAGGGGTTTGCAAAATGGATGAGAATTCAATCGGATGAAGAATATATGCACATGTTGAAATTTTACGATTATTTACTTCAAACCGGTTCTAAAGTTGAATTGGAAGCTATTGCAAAACCGACTGATACTTGGAATTCGCCGAAAGAAATATTTGAAGCGGCAAAAGAACATGAAATTTTTATTACTAATTCAATTAATTCAATTGCATCACTTGCACAAGAGAAAAATGATTTTGCAACATTAAATTTTCTTAATTGGTTTGTTCAAGAACAAATTGAAGAGGTTGCCACGGTAACAACAATTGTTGAGCAATTTAATTTAATTGGTGATAATAAAGGCGTTCTGTTTATGTTAGATAGAGAATTAGGCAATAGGCAGCCTGCAAAAATATAATTTTAGTTTTCACTTTAAAAAATAATATTTTATCAGAATATTGGCTAATAAAAAGAAAAATTTATATTTCTAATTAGATAGAATTTTTCTATATTTAAAATCTTGAAATTTTAAGAATCTAACGGAGAAAAGAATGAGCAGAAGATGTCAAGTTACAGGGGTAGGACCTAGAAGCGGTAACTCAATATCTCATGCACACAATAAAAGTAAAAGGAGATTTTTACCTAATCTTCAAAAAAAGAGAATTTGGGTTAAAGAATTAGGAAGGTTTGTAATAGTTAAAATGAGTACACGCGCTATGAGAACCATTTCTAAAAATGGCACATCACAATTGGCTAATCTAATAAAAGAAAACAAAATTAAAGTTAGATAAATTAAGTACCCTCTATTGAAAGCCCAAATATTAAGTTTTGGGCTTTTTTATTTTAATCCTAAATTAAGCGATTCTTGACTGTCATTACAATTCCGATTTTCCTAATATTAACCCGGCAATTATTTACTTTGTATCTAATTTGTGGAGAAGTTATAATATAATGCATATTTGGTTTTCGGATTTTTCC
>CAZXJG010000127.1:0-9550 GCA_964640985.1 uncultured Melioribacteraceae bacterium
GTGAAATTGTCAATCCAAAAACGTTATAAAGCAAAGCCCCAACCGCACCTAATAGAGCAACTAATAAAAATATAGTAAATATTTTTTGAAAATCATTTTTTAAAAAGATAACGGCTTCACTAACTGCTTTTAAAATTTTTGTTCTTTCTTTAACAACAATCACAACTTTCGTGTAATCAGATATCATTGTAACAATACCTATTAAAAACACTAAAAAAATATATCGTAAAGCTCGTAATATAAACTCGGTTAGAACATATTCCGTATTGCCAAACATCCAGGAAATTAAATCACCCAAATAATCGTTTATTTTAAAAGCTATTGCAAAAAGAAGTAATGTAATAATCAAAACTTTAATGAATCGCAGCCAATATTTAACACCGCCATAGAAAAAATCGACCATATGATTTTTTTTAGGAATATTAAAAATAGAAATCAAACCACCCATAAAAAAAGTATTTAATAAAGTATACGCGAGAATAACTCCGTAAAGAGTGAGCGGCAATTGACTAATCCCGTTCTTAAAAAGCGAAACGAATTGAATATACCATAAGTAATCTAATCCATTTGCTAATTTATTGCTTATTAAAGAGTGATTTAAACTTTCAATAAGCATTTGATAAATTGGAATACTTAATAAAAAAGCGGCAATAACATTAACACCCCAAAAAAGCAATATAAATTTCTGATTGCGCAATACTTCACGTATTGCAATTCGAAAAGTGTTTTTAATTGAGATTTTCATCCGGCGCTGCCCAATATTATTACGGCATTCTGCATCCAGAAAAACCATTTTATTGCCAACGAAAGCGACGCCCAATATTTTTGTTTAATTGTATATGAATTATTAGCAAAATTTATATCAAACAAATCTTTCCGATAAGGATCAATTTCGGCGGCATACGGTTTATAATTCGTATGAAATTTGATTATTTTCCATTTCTTTTTTCCATCCCATTTTGCATACAGCGTATCTTTATTTGTATATAACGCAACATCATTATTGAATATACCGTCGCCTAATCTTTCTACCAATACTCCATATTCGTTATCCGATATCTTCTTAATTGATTTTACCGTATAGTCGAATACTCTTGATTTTTTATATACATTATCAAAAAACCAATCTAAATTTTCGCCTGAAACTTTTTTTACAATATTAATAAAATCTTCAGCAGTAGGATGCTTGAATTCGAAACTATCAAAATAAACTTTCATAATTTTTTTCATTTCCGGTTTACCCAATATTCGTTCTAAAGAAAAAAGCATGATTTCCGGTTTTATATATGCATTAGTTACATAAGCCAATCGAGTCGGTAATCTAAAAGAGGAATCTGCTATTGTTCCGATGTAAAGGCTGTTATAATATCTTTTAAGGGCTAAAGTAATTTCATTATATTTAAATTTTCCAAGAGTATAAATAACCGGAATATCATTATACGAAAGAAAATCAATCCCATAAACCGGGTAATAATCTGCTATCCTAAAAGTTAATTCTCCTTTTCCGTAATATTCGGAAACAATTTTAGCAGTAAAATACGACGTAAATCCTTCATCTAACCAAGCTTCGGCTACTTCATTGTTTGCCAATAAACCATAAAAATATTGGTGTGTAAATTCGTGTATAACCAATCTTTCGGGTTGATGGGTTACAAGAGGGGAAAACAACTTTGCACTTACTGTAAAAAGTGTGGGATATTCCATCCCGCCGGAGGCTGAAGAACGCGGCACATCAACTAAAGTAAGCGTTTGATACGGATATGCACCCAACCTATTTTCAAAAAATTTAAGTGAATTAAATACGGCATTAAAATATCGATTGATGTATCTTTTCCGGTTTGGCTGAACAAAAGCTTCCACAAGCAGCTTACTTCCGTCGAGCCGGGTAAAAAACCTTTTCCTAATTAGAATATCATCCGTTGCAAGCCAGGCAAAATCGTGTACTCCATCTTGAATAAAATAATATTGTGTGTTTTCCCTTTCTCTTATTTTGCTTTTTAAAACACCTGTTGCAGCAACTTTATAATTTTTAGGAACAGTTAAATGAACTCGATATTTCCCGAAATCCGAATAAAAATTTGTATGCGGATAATATTGATTACAAATCCATTCCCCTTTTTGAAAAACACCAACCTTGGGGAACCATTGCGAAACAAAGAAAAAGTTTTTACCCGCTGCATAACCTAATCTTTTAACCGATCTTGGAATTCGCATTGAATAATTAAAATATATTTTTACCGAATCGCCGGGTACGATAATTTTATTTAACCGTACTAATGCTACCGTACTGTCATAAGGATTAGGAAAATCCGGCTGAGCATAAATAAGCTTATGCACTTTACCATCAATACGAATCTCTTTTATTTTTAACTCAGTCTTTTCATCATTTGATAATTTATAATATTTTGCAAAAACCGTTTTATTGCTTTTATAAGCATTTGCATATAAATGAAACCAAATTTCATTTGTCGAAAATTTTGTTTTATTATTCCAAACAATCTTTTCGGTAACATAAATTCTCTTTTCGGCAACATTAAACTTAACTGCAATATTATAATTTGCTATAAATTGTAATTTTTTATATTCAGATTTCAGCAATCCGTTTTTATAATTTTTATCAAAACTAAACGGAGTAATGTCTTTTACTTTTTTTTGGTCAATGTTTTGCCGGAAATACCGTGATGAATGCAAATCTTTATTTTTACTTCGGTATGTTGAAATAAAATTGGAAAACATGCTTGATATTTCTTGATGATAAGCAAATTTATTTGCGGCTTTTATACCTGCTGACAGGAATTGATTATTAACAAAAATCGAATTCGAAAATGAGTCAAACTTATCGGGAAAAGAGTTTTGAATAAAAGACGATAAATAAGTTAACCCCGAAAAAGCTATAATTAAAACTATCCAATAAAATTTTCTCATTTTTTTTCAAACCAATTTGTTAATAATTTTTTCTGATTGATAAATCTCCTTAAAAAAAGTTCTCTATTTATTTAATTTAAAATCAATCCTTTTGGCTCCCACAAACCGTTTTGCATAGTAAGTACTTTTCAAAGAAGAAACCGTAACACCTTGCGAGAGGCTTGCATGAGCAAATTTATCGGCTCCAAGATAAATGCCAACATGTGACGGATAAACACCGCGTTTGGTCTCGAAAAAAAGTAAATCTCCAAATTCCAGTTTATTTATCCGGTCAATTTCTTTACCCAATTTAAATTGCTGGGCAACGGTTCTGGGAAGCTTAACCAACAAAGCATCTTTATATACTTGTTGTGTAAAAGCCGAACAATCTATTCCTTTATCCGTATTCCCTCCATATTTATACGGCGTATCAAGTAGCCGGATAATTTCAAATATAACTTTTTCTTTATCGGTAAGTACATTGCTTAATTTTTCAAACTTTCTATATTTTTTTATAAAAGCCTTCATATTTACAGGATGATCTTCAACAGGGGCTATATCAAATTCAGAATCATAATTTTTGGTATCGGATTCCGATTTTTTAGAAACATTATTATTTGAAGAAAATCTAACTTTAGTTGTGTTAGCATTTGGCGATGGTTTGTTTTCTTTATATCTCTCGCTGTAACTACTCGAAGAACAACCATATAAAAAAAACGAGAAAATAGTTATGATTAAAAGAAATTTTATAATAAAGGCCGTTTTCATAATTATATATTATTAACCGAGGTAAGCACGAAGATTTTTACTTCTCGAAACATGTCTTAATCGTCTAATAGCTTTCCCCTTAATTTGTCTAACCCGCTCTCGAGTTAAATTAAATCTTTCCCCAATTTCTTCAAGAGTTAAAGAATGTCCTTCTTTCAATCCAAAATATAATTGAATAACTTCAGATTCACGCTCAGTTAAAGTAGAAAGAGCACGCTTAATTTCATCCTTCAAAGATTTAGCCATTAAAGAAAAATCGGGTGAAGGATGATCGTTATTGGGAAGTACATCCAAAAGACGATTATCTTCTCCGGCGGCAAAAGGCACATCTATCGAAACATGCCGACCGGAATTTTTAAGAGCATCTGAGATTTCATTAATATTCATATCGAGCTCTTCTGCTAATTCATCGGCGCTCGGTTCTCTTTCATATTCTTGCTCAAGTAAATTATATGCTCTACCAATCCTATTTAATGCACCAACTCTGTTAAGAGGCAACCTAACTATCCTCGACTGTTCGGCAAGTGCTTGCAAAATCGATTGTCTAATCCACCAAACAGCATAAGAAATAAATTTGAAACCACGTGTTTCATCAAAACGCTTAGCAGCTTTAATTAACCCCAAATTACCTTCATTTATAAGATCACCAAGTGTTATGCCTTTATTCTGATACTGTTTTGCCACACTAACAACAAATCTTAAATTTGCTTTTACCATTTTTTCTAAGGCAGCTTGATCACCCTCTTTTATTTTTTTAGCTAATTTAATTTCTTCTTCGGGTGTAAGAAGTTTCACCTTACCAATTTCTTGTAAATAACGGTCTAACGATTGACTTTCGCGGTTTGTATATTGTTTAAAAATTTTCAATTTTCAACCTTAATGAATCTCTGAGTTAATCGAATCAACAATTCCAACAATAGAAGCATCAACAGGTGCCATATCAACATCCATCGGTATTACAGCTTCGCTTGAAGTAATATAAAAAATTATTTCACCCGGACCGGCACCAATTGTATCTACAGCAACAAAAGGATCGCCTGTGTTTTTTAATTCGGCATTTAATGGCTCAACAAATTGAAGTTTATAATTTTTTAAAGCTTCATATTTTCTTGTAGCCCAAATTGTACCGATAACTCTACCTAACAACATTATCCTTCAGCCTGTGCTTCTATTTTTTCTTTAATTGAAATATCCAGTTTATCAACAATAGCCATAATTACGGCATCACACGGTTTATTATGTGTTAAAGTAGTTTGACGGGCGGAACTGCCTTGTGCAACCAGCACAATTTCACCAACCCCTGCACCAACAGAATCAACTGCAACAACAGTACTATCTTTTGGAGTATAATCCAAATCAAGTTGACGTACAATCAAAAATTTCGCTCCTACTAAATTTTCATCTTTTCTTGTCGACCATACAGTACCAATTACTTTACCTAAAATCAATTTAACCTCAAATTTTTTAATGAATATTTAGTTTATTCCATTTATTAAAAGCTGACTTAAAATTAAATATATTAAAACAAAAATTATTAAACTTTTAAATTATAAATTAATTATACATAAATTTGTTCCAACAAAACAAGAATTTTAAATTCTACCTACTCATTCAAAAAACTAGTTCCCTGTAACGAGTTATTTATTTTGAAAAATTCAGCCACCGTTTGCGCGGCATCGGAAAAGGTTTTACGAACACCCAAATTTTTACCGGCTTTGTTTTTTCTATAAAAAAGAAGCGGCACATATTCACGACTATGATCAGTGCTTGGGGTAGTAGGATCATTACCATGATCAGCAGTAATAATTAATGCATCCGTTTGATCAAGAGCAGAAATAATTTCCGGAAGATGTGAATCAAATTCTTTTAAAGCTTTATAAAAACCTTGGGGGTCATCTCTATGCCCATAATAAACATCAAAATCAACAAGATTTGCAAATATGAAACTATCCTCTGAATTTTCAGACGATTCAATAATTTTTTTTATTCCTTCCAAATTAGATTTTGTTTTGATTTTTATTTTAATACCGCGATAATTAAAAAGATCATTTACCTTCCCGACGGCAATTGTTGTAATTTGTTCACCGAACAATAAATCTAAAATAGTATCTGAAAACGGGTCCAAAGAATAATCGCGCCTGCTTGTTGTGCGTGTATAATTACCTGATGTTCCAATAAATGGTCTTGCAATTACTCTTCCAACTAAATCTTTACCAATTAATACTTTTTCCCTTGCGATTTTACAAATTTCATAAAGCCTTTCTAATGGGATTACTTCTTCATGAGCAGCAATTTGAAAAACAGAATCGGCTGAGGTATAAACTATCGGGTACCCTGTTTTTAAATGTTGATCGCCTAATTCTTTAATAATTTCGGTGCCAGAAGCAGGCTTGTTGCCAAGAACTCCTTTTACATTTGTCTCTGAAATAAATTTGGTAATCAAATAATCAGGAAATCCGTTTGGATAATAAGGAAAATCAATATTTACTTTCAATCCGGCTAATTCCCAATGCCCGCTTATAGAATCTTTCCCTTTAGAAACTTCATTCATTTTTCCGTAAAAAGCTAATGGAAATTTAACTTGTTGTATACCTTTTATTTTTGTGATGTTCCCCAAACCTAATTTTTCTAAGTTTGGGAGATGCAATCCGCCAACTGCATCTGCAATATTAACCAGTGTATTACTTCCGACATCCCCATATTTAGCGGCATCAGGTAATTCACCTATTCCTACCCCGTCTAAAACAATTAAAACAAAATTATTCATTATTTGCCCCTAATTTACACTTACTACCGTATTACCGCCTTTTTCAAGTGCTTTTCTTAATGCAAGCCCTGCGTTTTTTAAAACTTCTTCTGTGTCGGTTTTGTTATTTGTAGATGCAACTCCAATAGAAACCGTAAAAGTAGTTTGTTTGGCAATAACGGAAATCGGTTTACGTGCAATCTTAATCCTCAATTTTTCCGACCATAAAAAAACATCTTTTGTTGATGCATTAAAGAAATAAACTCCAAAAACTCTTTTTGAAATTCTACCGAAAATATTTAATGGTGTTATTTCTTCCTTAATCATTTCAACGATAGCGTTTAATACTTTAGGAAAAGGATCTCCTTCAAATAAAGATTCCTGTTCCAAAAATTCGTCTATTTCTATAATTGCAATAGCACCGGATACTTGACATTCTTTTGCTTTTATTAAGTCGGTCTGCAGATTTTTAAAAAAAGTCTCGTAATTAAGTGTATGTGTTTCAACATCAACCGACAATAAATTTTTTAATGTAGCTTGAGTAGAATATGAATATACAATAAAAGCGAATATTTTCAATGCACTTTGCAGAAATTTTATATCGGAATTTGTATAAACATTTTTCTTTAAACTTTCAAAACAAATCACACCGTAATTTTGATTATCATAAACTAATGGTATAGCAAGAAAAGAGCCATCAAAATTCACATCTTCAGATTTAGAAAAACGGGTTATCTTATTTTCAGAAATCGACGTATCGGCAATTATTACCGGTGTACCACTTATTATTGTTTTGCCCACCACTGTTCCTTCAAGTTCCACTTTGAGGTTTTTGCCTACATACTTTAATGAAGTTTTATTAACAACACGAGCAATTTTGAATTCACGTTCTTTCGGATTAAAATAAACAAAAGCAAAAGCATCCCATTGAATTAAATATTTAACTGCTTTTTCAATTGTATTAAATAGTTCTTTCTCATCGGAAAAATCTTTATCTAACCTTAAAACATTTAATAGGGCATTTAATCGTTCTTTTGAGCGTGATTCGGAAAATTTTTCTTCAAACAAAGAAATTATAATTGAAATTACCCTTACAAATCTACCAAGCGAATAAATTGTTTCCATACCAAATGCATCCCGGACTTTAGAATCGAGAACAATAACGCCGGCTAATAAATCGCCGTAAAAAAGAGGGACACCTACAAAGCTTTTAATTCCCTGCGGACTATTGTAATATCTTATTACATCCCTTTCTGCATTCGGAATAATATCCGTTAATAATTCGGGTTCTCCATTTTGTATTATTTTGCTTAATATATCATTTTCAAGATCATATTTCTGCTTTGTTAAATTGGTAGAGCTTGATATAAATCTTTCTAACGTAAATCTTTTTTTCGCTTGATTATACCAAAAAAATATTGATGAATGAGCAAGGAAAGCCTCTTTGGCAACATAGAGAATTTTTTCTAATACAAATCCGAATTGTTCATCTTGGCCGACATTATCGGGAAATTTTTCGTTGGCAATTTTTATATAATTTTTTTTAAGGTCCGGTGGTTTGTAAAAATCTTGTCCCGTGGGTTTTCCCGGCTTAAAAGCAGCATCGGCAGTTAAGATTTCTACATTTTTATTATTCGAAATTATTTTAAATTCTTCATCTTCATCTGTTTTAAATTCTTTATCTTTATTCGGTTGTATGTTTTTATCAACACCGCTATCTAAATTATTATTAAACGGTTCGCCGGCGTTTCTGGAATCTCTTAAAAAAATTATAAATCCGACATAAATAATTAAAATAAGAGCGGCAATTACTCTTAATTCCAAATCGTCGGTAATAAACGGAATTACCATTAAAATTGGAATAAGGAGAAATATTAATATTCTCTTTTTTATTCGGGCACCAATTCCCATATCTTAAAGATTTTTTTTAATATAAATTAAAACGTATTGTGAAGTATAGTTATAATTTTGATATTTTTCTAAATATTTTTATAACCTAATTTTAAATATTTCGCTCAAAATTAATTTTACTTCTTTTTTACCAATTCCTTTTAAAGTAGAATATAAAATAATTTTATTCTGAATAAATTGCTTAGGATAAATTTTTCGTATTTCTTTTAATGTTTTAGCTTTTTGAGCTTGTTTTAATTTATCGGCCTTATTAAGAATAATTAAATAAGGAATTTGGTATTGTTCTAACATTACTTTTAACTGAAGGTCTAATTTTGTTGGTGAATGCCGGCTGTCGATAAAATGAAGTGCCAAAGAAATATGTTGAGAATTCCCGAAAAAATCTTCCATAAGCTTCTTCCAAAGCAGTTGCTCTGCTTTTGATATTTTAGCAAAACCAAATCCGGGCAAATCGACTAAATAAAATTTTTTTTCTACAATATAATAATTTATTGAACGGGTTTTACCGGGAGTTGAACTAATTTTTGCGACATTTTTTCTATTGAAAAACGAATTGATAAAAGATGATTTCCCTACATTAGAACGTCCGCAAAGTACTACTTCGGGCAATCTGATTTTTGGCAAATCATCTATTTTATAAACGGATTTAACAAATTCAACCAAAGCCATAATTAAAAAAAAGAGAGTGACCGTAAAAACGATTACTCTCTTTTAAACTATTATAAAAAATCAATTATTCTTCAGATTTTTCTTTATTATCTTCTTTCGAATTTTTTTCATCAATTTTTTCGTTTTGTTTATTCTCCGGAAGATTTTCGGTTTTTGCTTTTTCTTCGGATTCAGTATTATCAGCTTTTTTAACATCAGATTTTTCTTTATTCTCTAATGTATCAGGCTTAGTTACTTGATCCGTTTGGATTTCAGACGTTTCATTTTTTACATCGTTACTGCTTTCTTCAATAACATTAGCTTCTTCGGCTTCTTTTTTGTCTTCTCTAAAATCCTCAATGTGTTCAGCTTCTTCAACTTTATGTTTTTCTTTTTTTGCTTTCTTCGATTTTTTAGGAACTTCAACTTCATTATAATCAACAAGTTCTATAATCGACATTTCCGCCCCATCACCTTGTCGTTGTCCTAATTTTACAACTCTTGTGTAACCACCGGGTCTATTTGCAATTTTAGGAATAACATTAGATAGCTTAACAAAAGCTACAAAAAAGA
>CAZXJG010000128.1:0-9514 GCA_964640985.1 uncultured Melioribacteraceae bacterium
TTGAAATAATATATTTGCATAAAAATAAGATAAGGGAAATAAATTTTAATTAAAAATTACTATGGTAATAGAAAGCGTTAAAGTAGTTGGCGATACTATACAACAGGTTGCACAACATGTTGTGCAAAATGGCGGCGGCAATAAATCGAATTGGATGCTTCATGAAATACTTGATTCGAATGTTTTTAGTTTTGAACCCTTCGTAAATATTAATTTACCACAAATTCATATCTTTGGGTTTGATATTTCAATTACGCGTCATATTATTTTTATATGGCTTGCATTTATTATCAATATCGTAATTTTTATCAAAGTTTCCAAATCTTATAAAAAATCTTTGGTACCAAAAGGTTTTAATAATTTAATGGAAATACTGGTTGTTTTTGTGCGGGATGAAATCGTAAAACCAACAATAGGCGAAGGATATGAAAAATTTCTCCCATTTATTTTAACATTATTTTTCTTCATTTTAACTTGTAACTTATTAGGTTTGGTACCTTATGGAATACCTGCAACAAGTAATCTTGCCGTTACTTCCACACTGGCAACAATTTCGTTTATTGTTATTCAAGGCGGAGGAATGATGAAAAACGGAGTGTTGGGATATTTTAAAGGAATGATTCCACATGGCATACCTATTGTTTTAGTTCCATTAATGTTTTTTGTAGAGTTTCTCGGATTATTTACGAAGCCTTTCGCTCTGGCGATAAGGTTGTTTGCAAATATGACTGCAGGACATATGGTTATTTTTTCTATAATTGGTTTGATATTTGTCCTTCATACGTATTTTGTTGCGCCTGTTTCGGTAGGTTTTGTCTTGTTTATATATTTATTAGAGATTTTAATTTCATTAATTCAAGCATATATTTTCGCTATACTTTCGGCTTTATTTATCGGTATGGCGGTTCATCAAGAACACTAATAAATAAATAACTTTAATACAGGAGGAATTAAATGGACTTAGCATGGTTAGGAGCAGGAATTGGTGCCGGTTTAACAGTAATTGGCGGCGGTTTAGGAATCGGTTTATTATCAGGGCCCGCTATGAGTGCCACGGGTCGTCAACCTGAAGCATCTGGAGATATAAGAACTTCAATGATTATTTCTGCAGCTCTTATTGAAGGTATTTCACTTTTTGGCCTGGTTATCTGTATTCTATTGGCTCTTAAATAATTTTAGAAGTATTCATTACTTCTAAAAATTTATTTTAGTCAAACTAAATAGGGAATAAAATGCAAGCTATTTATACAATAGCCATGTTAGCTTTTTCGGAAGGCGCGAAAGCAGGTAATCCGTTAGAAATTAATCCAGGCGTAATTGTTTGGACTACGGTAACATTTCTTCTTCTGCTTTTTATTCTGAAAAAAAGTGCGTGGAAACCAATATTAAATTCTTTATCGCAGCGGGAAAAATTGATTAGAGATTCCTTGGAAAAAGCTGAAAAGGCCAGGGAAGAAACCGAGAAGATGATTGCCGAAAACAAAATAAATATGGCTAAGGCAGAAGGGGAAGCTCAAAAAATTATTGCTCAAGGAAGAGAATATGCTGGAAACTTGAAAAATCAAATTCTCGATGCAAGCAAAATTGAGGCAAAAAAATTGTTAGACAACGCTAAAGCTGAAATTCAAAGAAGGAATCAAGAAGCATTTTTACAATTAAAAGAACAAGTGGCTGATATTGCAGTTGATGCCGCTGAAAAAATAATTAAAGAAAATCTCGATAGGGAAAAACAAATTAAATTAGTTAATAAGCATCTTAATGAATTATCTAAAAACTGATTATGAGTGATTTTAACGTTTCTACTCGATATGCTAACGCATTGATGGGATTTGCGGAAAGTAAAGGGTTGTTTTCTGTGATGTCAACAGATATCGAGTTAATATCCAATACGCTTGCTCACTCAAAAAAGTTACGGAAAACTCTATCAAGTCCTATTATTTCAGATGATAAAAAAATATCAATTCTCAATGCAATTTTCGGTAAACTTGTTGATTCGGAAACGTTTAAATTTTTGAAGTTTATTTTAAGTAAGCATCGTGAAAATATTTTGTTTCATATATTAAAGCGTTTTTTGGAATTACGAAATCAGAAAGAAGGTAAAATCAATATTACAATTACCTCGGCTTATGATTTATTGGATGAACAAAAAAAAGCTTTCGTTTCAAAATTGGAATTATATACAGACAAAAAAGTTTTAGCCAATTATCAAATTGATAAAAAATTGATAGGAGGCTTTTTAATTAAAATTGGCGACAGAGTAATTGACGCATCTGTCCGTTACCAATTGGAGCTTTTAAGAAAAAGGCTTCATTCAAGAGATGTTAATTAATTTGTTTGAAAAAAACATTAAAGGATAAAAAATGGCAGAAGTTAGACCGGATGAAATATCGGCAATATTAAGAAAACAATTATCAGGTTTTGAAAGTGAAGTTGATGTTTATGATGTTGGAACCGTATTACAAATTGGTGATGGTATTGCACGTGTATATGGTTTATCTAATGTAATGGCAAGTGAGTTGGTGGAATTTCCTAATGATGTTATGGGAATGGTGCTTAATTTAGAAGAGGATAATGTTGGGTGTGTGCTATTTGGCGACAGTTCGTTGGTTAAAGAGGGAGATACCGTAAAAAGGACTAATCGTGTTTCTTCTTTTCCGGTTGGCGATGGTCTTATAGGCAGAGTTGTTAACCCCCTCGGGAAACCGGTAGATGGGAAGGGTCCTGTTAAATATGAAAAATATATGCCTATCGAAAGAAAAGCATTAGGAGTAATTGCCCGCCAGCCTGTTAAGGAACCGTTACAGACAGGTATTACCGCTATTGATGCTATGATACCAATTGGACGCGGGCAAAGAGAGTTAATAATCGGCGACCGGCAAACCGGTAAAACAGCAGTTGCCATCGATACCATTGTGAATCAAAGATACACACATACTCAAGAAGCTAAAAACGACGGTATAGAACCTGTCTATTGTGTTTATGTGGCAATCGGACAAAAAAATTCTACGGTAGCACAAGTTATTGCTAAACTTGAGGAAGAAGGCGCAATGGAATATTCTACTGTTATTATTGCTCCGGCATCGGAACCTGCACCTCTTCAATATATTGCCCCCTATGCAGGTGCCACACTTGGTGAATATTTTAGGGATAGCGGAAAACATGCACTTGTTATTTATGATGACCTTTCAAAACAAGCGGTAGCTTATAGAGAGCTTTCTTTACTTTTAAGAAGACCTCCGGGGCGTGAAGCTTATCCTGGCGATGTTTTCTATCTTCATTCCCGCTTGTTGGAGCGAGCTTCCAAATTAAATGATGAATTAGGCGGCGGAAGCCTAACGGCTTTGCCTATTATTGAAACTCAACAGGGTGATGTTTCGGCTTATATCCCTACTAATGTTATTTCGATTACGGACGGGCAAATTTATCTTGAACCGAACCTTTTTAACGCCGGTGTGAGACCGGCAATAAATGTAGGTATCAGTGTTTCGCGCGTGGGTGGTAATGCACAAATTAAAGCAATGAAAAAGGTTGCAGGTACCTTAAAATTAGATTTGGCTCAATATCGGGAATTAGAAGCTTTCGCTAAATTCGGCTCCGATTTAGACAAAGCTACTCAACATACTTTGGAAAAGGGTAAAAGGTTAGTTGAATTACTTAAACAAGGACAATTTCAACCTAAACCGGTTGAGCAGCAAGTTATAAGTGTATTTATAGGTACAAATAATTTTTTAGAAACAATTCCCGTTAAAGACGTTAAAAGATTTGAAAAAGAGTTTTTAGAATTTGTTGAATTAAAATATAAAAATGTTCTCAATGAGATCAAAACCAATAAAATTCTTTCCGATGAAAATGCTGAAAAAATACGTGAAGCGGTAGGCGAATTTTTGAATAAGTTTAAAAAATCTGAAATTTAATTTCAAATATTTCGATAATTTTTAACTACATTTATTTTAAGTAAATGTATAAATAATTTGTAATAAAATAAGTTTAAATGGCAACATTAAGAGATATTAAAAGACGGATTGTAGGCGTAAAAAATACGCAGCAAATTACCAAAGCAATGAAAATGGTTGCTGCTGCGAGGCTGCGTAGAGCTCAAGATAATATTATTAATGCACGTCCTTATTCTCGAAAAATTGTTGAAGTACTCGATCATCTTCTTTCCGCTGAACAGGATTTATACAGTCCGCTTTTAGAACAAAGAGAAGTGTCTAAAGTTGTTGTTGTTGTTGTTACCTCCGATAGAGGTTTGTGCGGTGCTTTTAATATGAATGTTATTCGTTATACGGAAGAACTAATTAAAAATGAATTCAATGATATTTATGATGCCGGAAATCTTTCGCTTTATTGTGTCGGTAAAAAAGGATATGACCATTTTGTAAGAAGAAATTATAAAATTGCAAATTTTTACCCCGGTATTTTTTCTAAATTAAGATTTGTTTCTGCACAAAGTTTAATGTCGGAATTAAAACAAAAATTTGTCGATAAAGAATACGATAAAATTTTAGTTGTTTATAACGAATTTAAATCCGTTATTCAACAGAATTTAAAAATTGAACAATTGTTGCCTATTAAGCCGTTTAAAGATGAAGAAATTATTTCTAATAAGACAGTAGAATATATTTACGAGCCTGATGAAGCATCTATTATTCATTCTCTTCTTCCGCGGCATTTGAATTCTCAGATGTGGAAAATTTTGCTAGAATCTTATGCGGCAGAACTTGGTGCAAGAATGACGGCAATGGACATGGCTACAGAAAATGCTAAAGAAATGATTAGAACATTGCAGATTACATTTAATAAAGAAAGACAAGCTGCAATAACAAAAGAGATATTGGAAATTGTTTCCGGAGCTAATGCTCTTAAAGGAAAATAAAATTTAACTGTTGTATTGGATTGTCATTTTTATTATATTTTAATGATAGAGACTAAATGCTCGAAGAACTGACTCTTAAATTTGAAAAAGCTTTAAAAAAGGTAAGGGGACAGGGCAGACTTACAGAAAACAATATTGCCGATACCCTTAGAGAGATCAGGCGTGTTCTTTTAGATGCTGATGTAAATTATAAAGTTGCTAAAAAATTTATTGATGATGTTAAAGTTAAAGCATTAGGAAAAGAAGTTTTAACTTCTGTTACCCCGGGCCAGCTTATTACAAAAATCATATATGACGAGCTGACTGATCTTATGGGTAGTAAAAGCAAAGAGCTTAATATAAATCCTTCAGGTCCTACCATAATACTCTTGGTTGGTTTGCAAGGATCTGGTAAAACTACTTTTAGTGCTAAACTTGCAAAATATTTATCATCAAAAAAAAGACGTGTTTTATTAACGGCAGCAGACGTTTACAGACCCGCGGCAATTGAACAATTAAAACTGTTAGGCGAGAAAGTAGAGGTTCCTGTTTTTTCAATTGATAACAATAAAAATGTTGTTAAAATTACCAAAGAGTCCGTAAAATTCGCAAAAGAGAATAAACTTGATACGGTTATTATTGATACTGCCGGAAGGCTGCATGTTGATAATAACTTAATGGATGAAATTCTCGGTATTAAAGAAGCGCTTAACCCAACTGAAATTTTATTCGTAGTTGATTCGATGACAGGTCAAGATGCTGTTAATTCCGCAAAAGCATTTAACGATAAAGTAAATTTTGATGGAATTGTTCTTACAAAACTTGATGGCGATTCGAGAGGGGGTTGTGCCCTTTCAATTAAAGCGGTGGTTGATAAGCCTGTTAAATTTGTAAGCCTAGGTGAGAAACTTGATTCAATAGAAATTTTTCACCCGGATCGTATGGCTTCCCGTATTTTGGGTAAAGGAGATATTGTTTCGCTTGTAGAAAAAGCACAATCTCAAATAGATCAAAAAGAAGCTGAAGATTTAGAAAAAAAACTGTTATCGAATAAATTTGATTTTGATGATTTTCTAAAACAGATCCGGATGATAAAGAAAATGGGTTCATTAAAATCTTTGTTGGCGATGATCCCGGGAATGAATCAAGCTTTAAAGAAAACCGAACTTGATGATAATAAGTTAATAAAAGTTGAAACAATTATTCAATCGATGACAAAAAAAGAAAGGAAAAATCCTAATATTTTAAATGGAAGCAGAAGGAAAAGGATTGCCAGAGGAAGTGGGAATTCTATACAAGAAGTTAACCGCCTGATAAAGCAGTTTAAAGAAATGCAAAAAATGATGCGTAGATTAAACTCAAAAGGTGGAAAAAAAATGTTAATGAATAGGAAAAATTTTAGCTTTAATTAAAAATTGGAGGTTAAATAATTTGGCAGTTAAGTTAAGACTAAAGAGAATGGGAAAGAAAAGGCAGCCGGTTTATAAAATTGTTGCTGCGGATGTAAGATCGCCAAGAGACGGTAAATTTATAGAAGCTTTAGGTGTATATAATCCCAAAACAGATCCAACTACGGTTAATATAAAAGAAGATAGAGCGTTATATTGGCTAAGTGTAGGTGCTCAACCTACTAATACGGTTAAGAATTTATTGAGTTCGCATGGTATTCTTTTGAAAAGGAATTTGATAAAACAAGGATTGTCTGAAGAACAAATAGAAATACGTATGTCGGATTGGACTAAAATGCAAGAAGCAAAATTTGCTTCTGAAAATAAAGAAAAAACCCAAACGACCAAAATTGAGAAAGTAGAATCTAATGAAACAATAGAAGGAAAAACCTCTACTGATAAAGAAGAGGCAAAAATTGATAGCGTAACGGAAGTATCGGGTACTGCTTCCGAAAAAAATCCTTCATCTGAAGAAAATACCGGTAAATGATGTATGATGGGATTTTACAAAACTAAAATATGTGCCCTCTTTCTGTAATTTATTAAAGGTATTCCTATGAAAGAATTTGTTGAATTTATTGCAAAACACCTTGTGGATAATCCGGAAAGTGTCAGCATCGAAGAAACTTCTCCAAATGAGAAGACTATCGAACTTACATTGAAAGTTGGCCCTGATGATGTTGGTAAAGTTATCGGTAAACAGGGTAAAACAGCTCAATCGATGAGAACACTTTTAACAGCCATTGCAGCCAAAGAAGGCAAAAGGGCAATACTAAAAATTTTAGATTAAGTTCTTTTGATTAAAATTGAGTGATTATTTTTTAATTGCAAAAATTATTTCTGCGTACAATTTTGATGGGTATCTAAATTTATTTTCTTATTCCGATTTCCCTGAAAGATTTGCAAAGCTTGATACGGTTTTTATTGATGTTTTTGGTGATAAAAGAAAGTTTTTTGTTGAAGAAACTTTGGAATTACAGAATAATTTTGCTATTAAGTTTAAAAATTTTGATTCTAAACAGGATACTGATTTCCTTATTGGGAAAAAAGTTTTTGTCCTTTCAGGTGATGAGGTTAAATTAGATAATGATGTTTACTTTATTCATGATCTTGTTGGAAGTAAAGTTATTAGAAATAATAAGTTCTTTGGATATGTGAAAGAAGTGTTTCAAACACCTGCAAATGATGTGTTTGTTATTGCAAATGATAAAAATAAGGAAATACTGATTCCTGATATTAAAGATTATATTCTAAGTTTTGATCAGAAAAATAGAATTTTAGTTTTAGTCCCGGGAAAAGAGTCTTTTTATGATGAGGATTGATATTATTTCTGCCGTTCCTGATATGATGAAAAGTCCTTTGAATACAAGCATAATTAAAAAAGCTCATGATAAAGGATTAGTGGAAATAATTATACATGACCTCCATGATTATACTAAAGACAGACATAAAACAATAGATGATAAACCTTTTGGCGGCGGTCCGGGAATGTTATTAAAGCCGGAACCATTTTTTGAATGTATTGAATATTTACAAAGTCAAAGGAATTATCAATACGTAATTTTTACATCCCCGAAAGGGAAAATTTATAATCAAAAACTGGCTAATAAATTTTCACTTGCTGATAATATTTTAATTATTACCGGGCATTATAAAGGAATTGACGATAGAGTTCGAACAGCATTTATGACCGATGAAATATCAATTGGAAATTATATATTAAGCGGAGGTGAGCTTCCTGCTCTTATTATAGTCGATTCTATCGTACGCTTAATACCGGGTGTGCTTGGTGATGCACAATCTGCTTTGGATGATTCCTTTATGGATGGTGATGTAGTTGAGCCTCCTTATTATACCCGTCCGGCAGAATTTAAAGGAATGAAAGTTCCTGATGTGTTACTTTCGGGAGATGAAAAAAAAATAAATAAATGGAAAGAGTCTGAATCAAAAAAATTAACAAGAATTTGGAAAAAATTAAATAGTTTGGAGTAGATATGGATAAATTAAGAGAACTTGTGCAAGATCAATTACGTAATGATTTACCAAAATTCAAAGCTGGTGATAAAATCAAAGTATATGTACGTGTTATTGAAGGAGGCAAGGAAAGGATACAAGCTTTTGAAGGGAATGTTATTAGTATTAAAGGCAGCGGTGTAGGAAGGACTTTTACCGTTCGTAAAATATCCAGCGGAGTTGGTGTTGAGAGAATTTTCCCTTACAATTCTCCTAAAATTCAAAAAATTGAAGTCTTAAGGGAAGGGAAAGTCCGTAGAGCTAAATTATATTATCTGCGAGGCTTATCTGGAAAAGCTGCAAGAATTAAAAATAAAAATTTTCGTTAATTACGTTAATTTTTCCTTAGCCGCTTTTTTTGATAGCGGCTTTTTTATTTTTATATACTATTGTTTTACTGTATTTCCGGTTTAGATTTTAATAATTCAATTTTGCTGACAATTGTAAATTTTATGAGAATCACAATTCCCAAAAACATATTTACCGGTTTGTTTGCGTTTTCATTGCCCGACAAACTTAAGGAAAATATAGACGTCAAAGCTTCTTCTATGATTGTGAAAGCTTTGGAAAATGACGAAACGGATGTTGCGTTTATTCCATCTTGTGATCTTTTAAATCATAATGATTTATTTGTATCGGAGAAAATAGCTGTTTCTTTCGATGGTAATTTAGGCAATTCGTACGTTTATTTTTCAGGTGATAAAAAAATCAATGATATTTCTTTATTCGGTGATGTCTCGTCAAATGAAATTATTCTTACCAAAATATTGTTTTCCGAAAATTATAATTCCGATGTAAAATTAAATTTGAGTACTAATAATCAAAATATAAATGAATTAAATTGTATTGTTGTTGGTGATGATAATTATTTCAATGGTTATTTCAAAAGGGGGATTAGTTTTGCCGATGAATTTTCGCAATTTTTGGATTATCCTTATGTGAATTTTGTATTGGCTTCGAGGAACGAGGAAAACATTATCGAGTTGCAAGAAAATATTACTGATTTAGATGCGAAAATAGAAGATAATTTAAATGATTTTCTGCAACGATTAAATATGTCGCCTGAAAATAATGTTTTTATAAGTGAAAATTTTAACTCCGTTTATTTCGAATTGACACAAAACGAGATTAATGGGTTAAATGAACACCGATTTTCACGGAAAATTACTACACGTATAATCAGCTATATGAAGCACCT
>CAZXJG010000129.1:0-9450 GCA_964640985.1 uncultured Melioribacteraceae bacterium
AAAGAATGCGGCTTACATATAAACGCTGAACGCTAATAGCTTACAGTTCAACAGCGGTCAGAGTAGTTATAGGGGACAGTAAGAAATGAGTAAGCAGCAATATGTTAAAGGTTAACAAATTGTAAAAAACAAATTAAAGGATTTATTAAATATTAGATGAACTAACTGATTAATATGCAGAAGTTTAAGTTATTAATCTGTTGATAATTTAATAATATAAAGCACATAGATATGTATTTACCTATTTATATCAATATTAATAATAAAAAGATTTTAATAATCGGCGGCGGTAATGTAGCTTTGCAGAAAATTGAATTATTAAAGCAATTTACAAATAATATTGTTGTAATTGCTTCGAAAGTTTCTTCAAAAATAAAGAATATAGGTTGTGAATATTATGAAAAAGATTATGATGCCTCTTTTCTGAAAGGATACTTTTTAGTATATGCTTGTACCGACAATTATAAATTAAATAAAAAAATAAAAGAAGATGCAAATAAATTGGGACTATTAGTAAATGTAGTAAACAATCCTAAACTTTGTGATTTTATCTCGCCGGCTATATATAAAAAGGGAGAGATGATAGTGGCAGTTAGTTCCGGCGGGCAGAATGTTTTAAAATCAATTAGATGGCGAAATAAGATCAAGAAAATTTTTGGGAAATAATCCGACAAGGAATTGATAAATATTATGCCTTTAAGTGAACTTAAAATATTATGTGAACCAAGTACGTTAGCAATTAAACAAGCAAAAGGAGTAATGTCCTACTTCACAGAAATAAATTATGAGATAAAAGAAATCCCCTGTTGTGGTGATAAACCTAAAGATATTTCTCTACTAACGGAATTTCCGGTGAGTTCGGTTGTTCGTGAACTATATAAAGCTTTAATTGACGGGCAAGGAGATATTGCCATACTCTCTGCCAAAGATTTGACTCGCTCAATGCCGGATAAATTAGAAGTTATTTGTTTAGTTACAGGGACATATACGTTAAAACATTTGGAATTAGAAAATAAAATTGAAGGGGTTTTACCATTGAAAACCAATTCTCTACAAGGTAGCTTAGTGGTGGTTGCCCTATCCGATAGAGCAGATTTGAAGGTGTTCTTCAGTAAAATAGATGCAAGGGAATATTATGGAAAAGTCTATTTAATTGGTGCAGGTCCCGGAGACCCTGAATTAATAACAATTAAAGCGGATAAAATCTTAAAAAATGTCGACAGCATTTATTATGATAATTTGCTGGATAAAACAATTCTAAAAAATTACTTTTGCAAAAAAATATATGTAGGTAAAAGAAAAGGTAAATTTACTTACTCTCAAAATGAAATCAATGAAATTCTTTATCAAGAAGCATTGAAAGGCAAAAAAGTTGCACGATTGAAAGGCGGGGACCCTTTTATATTTGGTCGCGGCGGTGAAGAACTGGATTATTTACAAGAAAAATTTATTGAAGTCGAAGTAATTCCGGGTATTAATTCCGCTCAAGCTGCCGCTGCTGCTTCTTTGATTCCTTTAACAATGCGGGGTGTAAGTAAAAAACTATCGTTTTTAACCGGACATACTGCGGAAAATAATTATTGTAAAAATACCTTTAATAGTTCTTCTACTATGGTATATTTTATGGGAGCAACAAGATTAAAAGAGATTAGCAGTGAATTAATTAGCGAAGGAAAAGCCCCTGATACACCCGTAGCTTTAATACAAAATGCAGGCTTAGTAAATGAAAAGATAATAATCAGCAGCTTATCCGAAATGACAAAAATTGAAATAGAGTCCCCGGTAATAACAATAATAGGAGATGTCGTCAAAACTTTTCATAAACAACCGAAAATACTATTTACGGGGTTAAATCCCGAAGATTGTAAGGTACGGGGCAAAATTGTTCACTATCCTTTAATTGAAATAGATAACCTGAATTCTACTGTCGAAAAATTAAATAGTTACGACGGCATAGTATTTACCTGCAATTCAACAGTTGACGCCTTCTTTAATTTATATAGTACAATACCTCAAAATGTTGTTATTTATGTTTATAAAAAAAATACGGTTAGAAAATTGGCTGCAAAAGGATATACGGATAATGTTCAAATAATACCGGGGTTGTAAAATAAAAAGACACGCATTTTAATTCAGCGTAAACTATTTTTTAATTCCGAAACAAGCTCAAAAGTTTTTTTATATCCGTCATTATCCGTCATAAGCGATTTAATAACAGCGCTTCCTACAATCACACCGTCACAAAAAGGCGCATACGTTTTAATATCTTTTCCTTTCGATATCCCAAAACCAACAAGCATTTTATTTTTATTTACTATTGAGTAAGTATTTTTTATAAAGTTTAGATTCTCACCGGCTGCCCGTTTATTTTGTCCTGTTGTTCCGCTGACACTAACGCAATAAACAAATCCTTTACTTTTTTTATCAATTGTCAATATTCTTTCAGCAGGTGTTGTAGGAGTTATTAATAATATGGTTTCCAGTTTTTCAAAAGCACCGGTAAAAAAATTATCATATTCTTCAATCGGCACATCAGGTATTATGATTCCGTTAACGCCTGTTTCCATTGCCCTGTTTGCAAATTTATCCATTCCGAAATTTAAAACAGGATTAGCATATCCCATAAGAATTATAGGTTTGTTAGTACTCTTCCTAATTTCATAAGCATATTGAAAGATGTTTTCGAGATTAATTCCCTGTTGTAAAACCGAATTGGACGATTGCTGAATAACCGCACCGTCAGCTAACGGATCACTAAAAGGGAAACCGATTTCAAGCATATCGGCACCTGCATCCAAAATATTTAATGCAAGTTCTGTAAAATGTTCTTTCGTGGGATAACCGCCGGTTAAAAATATTGAGAGAACTTTTTCGCCGGATTTATTTTTTTCCGTAATGTATTTTGAAATAGTAGGCATTATAGTGTATTTCCTAAACTGTTTTTTATTGTATTCAAATCTTTATCGCCTCTGCCGCTTATATTTACAATTATAATATCATCTTTGCTTGTCTGCGGCATTAAATTTTCAAGGTAGGCTATTGCATGCGCCGATTCAAGAGCAGGGATAATTCCTTCGAGTTTAGAAAGCAAAAGAGTTGCCTTTAGCGCTTCTTCATCGGTAATGGAATGATACTCGGCAAAAACTTCATCTTTAAGGTAACTATGTTCAGGTCCCACACCGGGGTAATCCAATCCGGCGGAAATAGAATGAACTTCGGATACTTGCCCTTCTTTACTTTGCAGTAAATAAGTTCTCATTCCCTGAAAAATTCCTTCTCTTCCTAAAGTAAGTGTAGCACAATGTTTGTTTGTATCAATACCAAATCCGGCCGCTTCAACGCCTATTAGTTTCGTTTGGGTCTTTATAAAGGGATAAAAAATACCGATTGCGTTACTTCCCCCTCCTACACATGCAACAATAAATTCGGGTAGTCTATTTTCTTTTTCAAATATTTGCCGTTTAGTTTCGATACCAATCACCGATTGAAAGTTTCTTACCATCATCGGGTAAGGATGCGGTCCTACAACAGAACCGATAATATAGTGTGTAGTTTCAACATTAGTAACCCAGTCTCTAATAGCTTCATTCGCTGCATCCTTTAATGTTCTGCTGCCGGAAGTAACCGGAACAACTTCAGCCCCCAGCAATTTCATTCTGAAAACATTCGGACTTTGTCTTTCCATATCGACTTCGCCCATATAAACAATACATTCCATTCCGAATTTTGCACAAGCCGTTGCGGTTGCCACCCCATGCTGCCCGGCGCCGGTTTCTGCAATTATCCTTTTTTTCCCGAGTTTCTTAGCAATAAGAATTTGCCCGAGAGCATTGTTTATTTTATGGGCACCGGTATGGCAAAGGTCTTCTCTTTTCAAGTAAATTTTACCTTTGCCGTAATAGTCCGTCAAACTATCTGCAAAGGTTAACGGTGTTGGTCTTCCCGTATATTCTTTGTTTAATAGATTAAGTTCGGATAGAAATTCTTTATCCGATTTTAATTTTAAATAAACGTTTTCTAAATCCTTCAATGGAGTAATTAAAGTTTCGGGAACATACTTTCCGCCGTATTTCCCGTAGCGTCCGTTTATATCGGGCAATTCATAATTAATTGAGTTCTGCATAATGATCCAAGTCTAAAATTTTTTCATATACTTTATCAAGATATTCTCGAATTGCATTTAATTTATTCATAATTACCATCGTTATCTTCCAAGATTCTTAATTTGATGAAGAATTGTTTTACCTTTTCGGCATCTTTTTTCCCCGGTACCTTTTCTAATGAAGATGATATATCAACAGCCGCAGGTTTTATTTTATTATATATGAATTCAATATTTTGTAATGATACTCCACCTGCCAGAATAATTTTTGATTTTAACTGATCAGGTATCAGTTTCCAGATAAAACTTTTCCCCGTACCTCCATATTCCCATGGAGAAAATGTATCAAGCAGGTAAGACACATTTTTAAATTTGTCCAATACTGAAAAATCAAAGCCGGGATGTACTCTGAAACTTTTAATTACAGAAAAGGAAATATTATCGGTAATTTCCGGATTCTCATCACCGTGCAACTGGACAGCGTTAAGCTTCACATTTGACGCAATCTTATTTACCATCTCTGCCGATTCGTTTACAAACACTCCAATCTTCATAGTAAAAGGGGATAGTTTAGAGATAATTTCCGATGCTGTTTCCGGTGATACATATCGCTTACTTTTTTTATAAAATAGAAATCCCAATGCATCGGCACCTAATTTTTCGCATAAAAGAGCATCATCTATATTCGTTATTCCGCAGATTTTAACTTTCATGTAAACACCACTTTTTTAACTTCCGAATATTTTCTCCGATATTTGAAGATTTCATTAAATATTCTCCTATTAATATTGCATCAATTTCAGCACTCTTCAAATAATTAATATCTTTATGTTTAGAAATTCCGCTTTCGGAAACTAAAATAACCTCATCAGGAATTAGTTTTGAGAGTTTATATGTTGTTTTAATATCGACTGAAAAATTTTCCAAGTTGCGATTGTTAACGCCTATTATTGGATTTAACCCGAAGTCGATCTTTTCGAGTTGACTTTCCGAATGAAGTTCCAAGAAAACTTCCAGACCAATTTCAGAAGCGGCATGCGATAATTCTTTGATCTGATTTCCCGATAAAGCCTCACAGATCAGTAAAATAAAATCTGCCCCAAATGCTTTTGACTCATATACCTGAAATTCATCAATTATAAAATCTTTTCTAAGTAACGGTGCGGTTTTTACTTCTGCAATTTCAATTAGAAATTGAATATCTCCTTTAAAAAAATGTTTATCCGTTAAAACAGATACTGCATTAACTCGATTTTCAAAATATTTACATGCAATTTCAAGATGATTAAAATTCTCTTTTATAATTCCTTTTGAAGGACTTGCTTTTTTAACTTCTGCAATTATTGAGATACTATTATTTCCGTTTACTTCTTTTTTAAAGCTGAATGACGGAACTTGGAAAAATTCCATTTCAGTAAATGAATTAAGCGTGTATCTCCGTTTTAATTTAGAGATTTCATCTTTTTTCTCTTTTAATATTTTTGATAAAATATTCATTACTTTGAATATTTTCCTTTATAATGGCAAAATCATATTAATGTATTACCCGATATATTAATTAACAATAAGTTTCACTAAACTTTATCAACTCATTTAATTTTGCGAGCGCCGCTCCGCTTAATAATGAATCTTCCGCCGCATTCCGGCATTCTTTGAGATTATTCGAATATCCTGCACTATATAATGCTAATGCTGTATTTGCCGCTATGGTAAAAAATGCACCGTTCTTATTTTTATTTTTAAAAACATTAAGGATTATCCGTGCATTTTCCGAAGGTGTTCCTCCTTTAATATCATCAAAATGAATCTTAGGATACCCGAATGTTTCATTTGAAATAGTATAAGATTTTATTTTTTCTCCGTAATTATATTCGAATACTTCTGTGATATCACCAAGATAAATTTCATCATACTTATCTTTCCCGCATAAAAAACAAACTTTCTCAAGGTTCAAATATCCGGCGGCTTGAGACATCGTTTTTGCTGCTTTTAAATTAAAAGTACCTACTATCTGTTTTTTGACACCGGCAGGGTTGGTTAATGGTCCCAGCATATTAAAAACCGTTTTAATACCGAGTTCGCGTCTAATTGAAGCAGCATATTTCATTGCAGGGTGATATAACGGAGCAAATAAAAATGCAATTCCAATTCTCTTCAGCGCTTCGGCAGATTGTTCTCTATTCATATTAATGTTTATTCCCAATTCTTGAAGAACATCGGCGCTGCCGCATTTACTGGAGATTGCACGATTACCATGTTTTGCAACCTTAACACCACAGCCGGCTACGGCAAAGGCAGTTGCCGTTGAAATGTTAAAACTTCCTGAATTATCACCGCCTGTTCCGCATACATCAATTACGTTATTATCATCAATTTCAATCTTTACGCTTTTTTCTTTCATCGCTTTTGCAAAACCGGCTACTTCCGCAGGCGTTTCGCCTTTTGATTTAAGAGCAATTAAAAACCCGGCAAGATGAGAATTATTAACATTTCCGCTCATTATTTCGCTCATCACCATAGAAGATTCATTAAAAGTTAAATCTTCTTTTTCAATTACTTTTTCCAAATATTCTTTTATCATAATTGCACCCAATTTTTTATTATGTTTTTTCCTTCATAAGTTAAAATCGATTCGGGATGGAATTGTATACCTTCAACAGGATGGTATTTATGTCTGATCCCCATTATAATTCCATTTTCCGTTTCCGCAGATATTTCAAGTATTCCAGGCAGCGATTTTTTTTCGACAATCAATGAATGATATCTTGTCGCTTCAAAATTTTGTATTATGTTTTTATAAATTGTTCTGTTATCATGTTTAATTTTTGAAGTTTTACCATGCATTAAAACAGGTGCTTTAACTACTTTAGCTCCATAAGCAATCCCAATTGCTTGATGTCCTAAACAAATACCTAAGATGGGAATACTACTGCCGAATGCTATAATTGCAGTTAAAGAACCTTTTGAATCTTCCGGTCTGCCGGGTCCCGGTGAAATCAAAATTTTATCCGGTTTCAACTCAGCAATTTGATCTTCACTTATTTCATCATTACGCTTAACAATTAATTGGTTCTTGTACCGGCCTAAAAGCTGCACAAGGTTGTATGTAAACGAATCATAATTATCAATTATCAGTATCTTCATCAATAACCTCTGCGTATTTTAATGCATTAACTAATACCGCCGATTTATTTTTAATTTCCTTTGCTTCAAGTTCCGGCTGGCTATCGGCTACTATTCCGGCTCCGGCTTGCCAGTATATTGTATTCCCTTTTGCAAATAGGGTTCTAATTGTAATACACATATCCAGGTTACCGGAAAAATCGAAATAACCTACAGCCCCGGCATAAACGTTCCTGGTTTCCTTTTCATAATTATCGATTAATTGAATTGCGCGGATTTTAGGAGCGCCTGTTACAGTGCCTGCCGGAAAACACGACATAAGCGCATCAATAGAGTCTTTTCCCTGTGCAATTATCCCTTCTACTTTCGATACTATATGCATAACATGAGAATATTTTTGAATATTCATCTTTGCAGTTACCTTTACAGTGCCGTATTTGCACACGCGTCCTAAATCATTTCTACCAAGATCAACAAGCATTATATGTTCGGCAAGTTCTTTTGGATCGCTCATTAAATTTTGTTCAAGTGCTTTATCTTCTTTATCCGTTTTGCCGCGGCGGCGTGTACCTGCAATCGGCATCACATGAGCTTTTCCGTTTTTAACTTTTAATAAGTCTTCGGGAGATGTACCGATAATTTTTAAATCGTGTTCAAACTCTAAATAATACATATATGGCGATGGATTTATTATACGCAATGCACGATAAACATTTAACGGATCGCCATTGAATTTAGACGAAAATCTTTTTGATAGAACTATTTGAAAGACGTCGCCTTCAATAATATTATTTTTACCGGCTTCTATTTGTTTGTAAAATTCATCGGGATTAAAATTTTCTTGAATTGTACCTTGCAAATTAAAATCGGATGCGTATTCAACCGGTTTTTTCAAATCTTCTTTAAGTTTCCGAAGTTCTTTTTTTGCTTTCGAATAAGCGGCAATTAAATCGGTATTTCTTTCGATTTTTACATTTGATATCAGAATAATTTGATGTTTGTAATGATCGAAAGCGAGAATTGTATTAAAGATTCCAAATATTGAATCGGGATTACTGAAATTTTTAGATTTGAATCGAATAACATTTTCAATGAGTGCAATATTTTCATAACCGAGATATCCGACAATTCCTCCCGTAAAATCAGGCAGTTCTTCTATCTTTGGCTGTTTATATTTTTTTATCTCTTCCCGGATAAAGTTAAATATTGAAATATTGTGATTTTCTAAAGTACCGTTTTTCTTAACCGTTATTTTGCTGCCGTTATTAAAGAAAATCTTTTCCGGATTCTTTCCGATGAATGAATACCGAGCCATCGACGTTATACCTTCAACGGATTCCAACAGGAAATTCTGACTGCCTTTTTCACGTATTTTAAGATAAGCTAAAACTGGCGTTAGCAAATCTGCAGTTATAACTTCGTATACCGGGATTAAATTATACGTTTTTGAAAGCTTTATAAATTGTTCCAATTCCATAAAAGTTGCCATAAAATAAAAAACCCCTCTCAGTGAACTGAGAAGGGTTTTAAAATTGTTAATAATTATTATCTCAAAATCACCGGATCATATTATCAGACACATCAAACCACCACCAATAACTTTGACTGTTCAAATAAAAATTGTGATAATATGTTCCGGAAATGTTTTTCATAATTTGATAAGTAAATATACGATTCTTTTTTTAACTGTCAAGTCTGATTGAAAATTACAGCAATTTTACTATAATTTAATAATTTTCAAATTCTCAATTTGTCAGCCGGACTTTTAATTTTATTGATTGAGTAAGAAGAAACGTGAGTGTAAATTCGAGTTGTTTCCAATCTTTTGTGCCCGAGCAATTCTTGAATGTAACGAATGTCTGTTCCTTCATCAAGCAAATGAGTTGCGAAACTGTGGCGAAGTGTATGCACACTTGCTTTCTTTTTTATTCCCGCTTTCTTTAATGATGCTTTAAAAACCGATTGAACACTTTTAGGACTGTACTTGCCGCCGTTTTGTCCTTCGAAAATATATTCTTTTGGTTTATATACCTTATAATATTCCCGTAATAATTTCAGCACATTTTCAGAAAGCATAACGTATCTGTCTTTTTTCCCTTTGCCCTGCCTTATGTGAATTTTCATCGCCTCGGAATTGATGTCTCCAATCTTTAAATTAATTAATTCCCCAAGACGTAAACCGGCTGAATAAATTAATATTAAAATAGTTTTGTGCTTTAAGTTTT
>CAZXJG010000130.1:0-9421 GCA_964640985.1 uncultured Melioribacteraceae bacterium
ACTGATTTATTCATCTTTGATTACAATACTAATTCACTTAGCGAAACATCCGAAGGCTCTTATAATTGCTTTTCAGTCTTATGCTTTGCTCGCTTTAATTAGAATAATTGTGATGTATTCTTTACCGTTAAATCCTCCCAGTGATATGATACCTCTTAAAGATCCATTTATCGAACTATTTGGAAACGGGAAAGTACTAACAAGAGATCTATTCTTTTCAGGTCATACTTCAATAATGTTTCTTTTCTTTTTAGTTGCTAAAAGTAAAAAGTTAAAAATTATTTTCCTTTCCGGAACACTTTTGGTAGGCGCAGCGCTTTTATTTCAACATGTACATTATTCTGTCGATGTAATCTCGGCTCCGGTTTTTTCTTATTTTGCGTACCGATCAATTATATTAATAAACAGAAAAATTGGTCTGACCGATAAACTAAACTTCTAAAAGTAAAAAATAAGGCAGGGCTAATTCCAATTTTTAAGCGGTGTAATTAATTTTCTTTCAGCCAATGATCAATTATAATTTTTAAAAAATTAATATTAATCGGTTTGGCAACGTAATCATTCATACCGGCTGCAAGACACCTTTTTCTATCCTCCATACTCGAATGTGCCGTAACAGCAATAATAGGTATTTTTGCGGTTTCCGTAAGAAGCTTTCGGATTTCTTTTGTTGCTGCAATTCCATCAATACCTTCCATTTCCAAATCCATTAAAACCAAATTAAAAGAATTCGATCTTACCGCTTCAATGGCATCTTTACCATTAGTTACAGCGTCAACATTATAACCAACATCTCTTAATATTTTTAATTCTACATTTTGACTTATCAAATTATCTTCTACAAGCAAAATCCTCTTTTTAGAGTGTGGTTTGCGGGGCAATTCACTAAAATGGATTTCTTCATTGTTATTTGACGCTTTAATTTGCTGTTCCGTATATTCTTCTTTCGATCCCTTTGCAACCGATTCTTCCTTTTCAGAATAAGTTTTCATTATTACCGTGAAGCTGAAAACAGAACCTTTACCAGCTTCGCTTTCCACACTAATATTGCCTCCCATCAAATTAATAAATTCTTTTGATATCATTAACCCCAAGCCCGCACCTTGATTTTTAGTTCTTTTGCTTTTGATTTGTGTAAAAGGCTTAAACAACGTTGCAAGTTGTTCCTTCAGTATACCGGGCCCATTATCTTTTACAGCCACAAAAATCTCTACTTTCGAATCTTTTATTTCGTTTAATTTTATTGTAACATTGATATCGCCTTCATCGGTAAATTTGACCGAGTTTCCAATAAGATTTACTAAAATTTGTCTGAAGCGTGTTGCATCTCCAATAACTTGAATATACAATTTACGGTCGAAGTCAACAATTATATTAACACCCTTTTCTTTTGCAGAAGATGTTACAATGGAAACCGATTTATCCACTTCTTCACGAAGGTTAAACGGAGATTCGTCCAATTCCATTTTGCCTGCTTCAATTTTAGAAATATCAAGAATATTATTAATAATATCAAGCAAAGATTCGGCTGATACTTTCCCATTTTCAGCAAATTCTTTTAACTCTTTTTCACTCTCGTATAAACCGTTTTTTATTAAAGTTAAAAATCCTAAAACAGAATTCATCGGGGTTCTTATTTCATGACTCATATTAGCAAGAAATTGCGTCTTGATTTTGCTCGCTTCTTGAGCTTTTTGAGCAGAGTAATTGACTGTTTCTACTTTCCTTT
Organism: uncultured Melioribacteraceae bacterium; assembly: GCA_964640985.1. GTDB lineage: Bacteria > Bacteroidota > Ignavibacteria > Ignavibacteriales > Melioribacteraceae > CAZXJG01. The sequence continues at coordinate 1,730 of CAZXJG010000130.1, forward strand.
TTAATTCGGCAATTACTTTTTTACGATTTTCTTCCTGTCGTACCTGATTTGTTATATTGTGAAGTACTCCCATAACCGTACTAATATTTCCTTTACTGCTTTTTGTTATATTACAATTAATCCATACAAAAACCTGTTTGTTATTCCTCGTAAAAGAAATTCTATAATTTTTTACAATACTTTGTTGTTGAATAAGTAAAATTAACCTCTCTGTTTCAGCGGAATTATCAAATAACTCAAAAAAATTAAATTCTCGAATCTCTTTTTTAGATTCGATTTTAAACATCCTTAAAAAGGAATTATTCACCTGCAGAATTTTACCGTTTCCATCAATTATAAACATTCCATCTATCGAATCATTAAAAAAATCGTACAATTGCGTTTTTACTTTTTCACTTTTTTGGATATCCTCAAATCCCAATACTTTTAATTTATTTTTTAATAAATGTGCAATTAATATTATGCCGTCAATAAATAAAACCAATAATATATCTTCCAACTTGTTTGGTGTAGGATTAATTGCACCTTTATTAAATAATATTATCCCGATGAAAATTAAACTGAAATAAATAATTACAATTATCTGATTTTTAAAATCCCACTTAATATATAAAGCAGCCAAAAAAATTATTAACCCGGTAATTATAGAATTAATTAGAAAAGCATGCGGCAAAAAATAAATTATTACAGCAGATGAGCAGACAAAAGATAAAAATATAAAGTGAATTAAGCTCAATAAATGTCTTTCAAAAAATTTCAAATTAGATATAAATAGAGCAATGAAAGTCAAGAATATTATTGTAAATCTAACTTCATAAATTATATTAGAAAACTGTTGAAATAATTTGAGTTCATACAATAATGCAATTAATGAAGTAATAATAACAACATACGCAGTTGTTTTAAAAGGAACAAGATAATCCCAATGATTCGCGTAGTATTGTAAATTTCCGTCTTTTGTTTCTGTTTCTATTTTCTCTTTATTTTTAATCACTTACTGGTATTTTTTTTATTATTATCGAAAATATAATTTAAACTTTTAATATTTTATTAATGGAATTCCGATACATCCGTTTGGTTCGGTAATCTTTAAAAGATTAGTAATAGTAGGCGCAATATCCACAGTATATACCGGTGTATTGATAGTTTGTTTAGGAATATGCCAGCCGTAAAACAACATTGGTACGTGAGTATCGTAAGAATAGCCTGTTCCGTGTGTAGTGCCTTTTTTCAAAAAGTTCATTAAATAATCCGGTTTCAACACAAATGCAATATCGCCCGAACGCTGTAAATTAAAACCATTTAAAATAAAATTATTTGATTCTCTATTTGCAACCTGCTTTTCCAAATCATCGCGTGTAAATATAGATGAAATGGAAGGGAAAGTTTCTCTCAAATAATCGGCGAAAGATTGCCTTACTTTATGAATATTCCATCCGTTTTGAGAAATAATTTTATAATTAAGAAAAATTTGATTGTTCGAATAGTTCTCGATTATTTTATCATTCATATATTTTCGTCTCGCAAAATTCTTCAGGGAATCCAAGCTGATTTTATAATTTAGTTCGCCAACGGGTAAATTATGTTCTTTTAAGTAAGCCGGGTCTTCCAACACACCATGGTCGGCTGTTAAAAAAAGCAAATAATTACCTTTACCTAATTTATTATCAAAAAATTTTAAAAGCTCTGCAATCTGTGAATCTAAACGTAAGTAAGTATCTTCCAATTCAACCGATGAAGGACCATATTGATGCCCGATATAATCCGTTGAAGAGAAACTAATTGCAAGGAAATCGGTGCTTTTATTCAAACCAAGATTTTCTCCAACTACTGCTGCTTTAACGAAATCAACAAGTATCTGATTCCCAAACGGTGTAGAGCGTAGTTTACTATATTTTTGTTTTCGTGTTAAATTATTAAATACATGCGGAAATGATGTTTTCCCTTCATGAAATACATCCACTTCATAGGGAACTTGATCAGGCTGACTATGAATATAATATTTCTTAGGGCGGAAAAGCTTCCAACTCCGCTCCATATAATGATAGGCTAATTTCCTGTTATTAAACTTTTTAACCCAAACGGGTAATTTATTCATATAATAAGTAGAAGTAATAAACTTACCGTTATTACTGTCATACCAATAAGCTCCGTTTGCCCAATGACCACCGGGGAGAATGGCAGCTCTGTCTTTTAAAGATAAGCTTATCACTTTTGACTCGCCGTTTGTAAACAATTTTAATTGATCTCCAATAGTTGTGGTTAATAATCTTTTGGGAGACATTTCTCCTTTATCGTCATTTGTCCCTACACTTTTCACACTTTTATCACTAACACAGTAAATCATTCGTTTAGTTTTTTTATCATACCAGTTATTTGATATGATGCCATTGAAAAAGGGGGTTGTGCCGGTGTATATTGTGCTATGACCCGGGGCAGTGTAAGTAGGCACATAATCGAGATGAGCAAAAGTAAAGTTCGTTCCGTTGTTCATCAACTTTTTAAATCCGTCATTAGTGTAATACGGATAGAACCTGTATAAATAATCGTACCTCATCTGATCGATTACAATACCAATTACCAATTTAGGTTTGTTAATTTTTTGTTGAGCAGCAATAGAACTCGTAATAAAAATTGTTAAAAGTATTAGATAGGATAAAATTTTTCTTAATTTCATAGTTTAACCTTAAATATTATTAAAAAATTGCCGATACAAAATAAATTATTCGGATATCAAAATTAAGCTGATTTTCAATAAAATTTACGCGGCAAGCCGCAAAAAGAAAGAGAAAAGGTACAAACATTTACATGTTTCCGAAATCTAAAAAGTATGGTTGTGTGATTAATTGAAAAGTATAAAAATCTTCTTCTTCCATACAAACATACAGCCCTAGCGCGGTAAACCGCAAATTTAGAAATTATATTTAAACTATTACATTTTTTTAATTTCTAATTGACCCCGTTAGATACATTATTTTAACAAAAAGAAAGAATTTATTGTGATTATCTAACGGGGTTGATCTAATTTTTTTAATTTCTAATCAAATAACAATCCACAATAACCAATAAAACAAACCAGTTATTAAAGTCCTGTGCATGCAGTTTTGATTGTTTATTTTGGACATTGTTCATTTTTTAGGTAATTAGATTAATTAAAAATTAGGTCAATTTTATCCTAAGAACTGTAAAATATTATTTCGCTTTAATTTCTTGACATAAAAAACAAAAATATCGTTGAGAATACTATACAGTTATGCTGTCTATGTGTATATTATTTTCTTTCAATATATCTTTACATAAAAAAAATTGTTGAGAATAATATACATATTGGAAAAGACACATATACACTACAAAAAAAATTTAAATAATAATTTAATTTTTTAAAGTCTGATTTAATATTTTTCAAAACATGTTTTGATACAATTTATGAAAAAATCTTTTTTGCAAATATATTAATTATTTTTCAACAACAAGTTGGATTTAAATAATGATAAATAAAAAAAATACTTCTAGAATTCGTAAAAAATTAGATGCAATTGCTTATGAAGATGCAATTCATATTTTAGAAAATCTCGCTGAAGAAGATATAAAGACAGCAGAAAAAATTGAACAACTTTTAACCAAATATCTATCGGATGTAAACATCAAGGAAATTGCTGAAAATATATATTCGGAACTTAGTTTCATTGACATTGAAGAAGTTTGGGAACGATCGGGTAACACAGCATACGGATACACCGAACCTTCTGAAGCAGCATGGGAAATATTCGAAGAAATACTTGAGCCCTTTGTACAAAAGTTAAAAAAATACCAAGAACTTTCTATGACAAACGAGGCAAAATATTATTGTATGGGTATTTTAAAAGGGATTTATATGTTTGAAGATGAATCCGAATCACAATATAAGGACTTAGTTGAAGATGCTCCTGAAACATATTCAGAAGATGTATTAAATATTTGGAGAGAAAATTGTGATATTCACGAAGATTTGGAAGAAATGGAGAATTTTATTAAAAATAATTTCCCTTTATGGATATAATTTGAATCTATATTACAGCTTATTCTCGGTTAGTTATTAAATATTTGTCTGTCTAATTACACAGATCAGGCGATAAGTCAATTATAGTCGACTTAAATAATAAAATTATTCAGATGTTACCTTGTAATCATTTTGTAATTTATTTCCCGTATATTCAAATTTAAAAGATTAATAACTTATGTTATATGTATGTTAAAAACTGAGTTTAAAATTCAAGCACAATTTATTTTAAAGGTCTTCATTGTTTTATTGATTATAATGGAGAAAAACATTTTAATTAAAATATATCACTTGGAGGATATATTATGAATATTAAAAAAAACATTGCATTAGTTGCGCACGACAATAGGAAAAAAGATTTAACCGAATGGTTTGAATGGAATTATAAAATTCTTTTTCACCACAATTTAATTTGTACCGGCACAACCGGAAGTATGATAGAAAATTCCATTGAGAAAAAATTAGAAGCCGAAAAACATAAAAACATTGAAGTTTCAATAACAAAACTTAAATCGGGACCATTAGGAGGTGACCAGCAATTAGGTGCTAAAATAGCAGAAGGAGAGATAGACATATTAATATTTTTTTGGGACCCGATGGAACCTCAGCCGCATGATGTTGATGTAAAGGCTCTTTTGCGTATTTCTGTTCTTTATAATATTCCTACAGCTTGTAACCGTTCTTCTGCCGATTTTATAATTTCATCTTCATTGATAAATAAAAATTATGAACCGATTAAAAAAAATTACGAAGATTATATAAATCGAAAATTAAAATAGATTGATATTTAAAATTAATTTTCTATATTAAATAACTTACCTTACGCAAAAACTTATTTTTTAATAGCCCCGCCCTTCAGGGTGGAGTAATAATTCTATTACAAGCAAAGGCTATGCCATAGCCTCATAAAGCTACTAATTATGGGCTAAAGCCCGGAAAGTGGGGTTATTTTCTAAGCCCCGCCATAAATGTCGGGTTATTGAAGTTCAAGTATGCGTGACATAAGTTAAATAACATAAAAAAGTGAAATTTATTTGATTAAATATATTCTCGTTATTAAGTAACCCATATCGAAGAGTTTTTTAGAAAAGTCCGGTGAACTTCCGTTAATAGATGAATCGGCAAAAGAATGATTTTACCAAATTTAAAAACTATTTCCTGCTCATTATCCCTTGGTAATTATAAATCGTTCATTGTTTGTTAATTCCCACTAACTTAATTTTTTAGTACATTTCGCATCAAAGTTAATTTTATTATACAAACAAATTATTATGAATAAAAATAAATTGGATCTAAATAAACTTAGAGAACAGATAAATAATATTGATACAGATATTATACAGTTGTTAAGTAAAAGAAGAAATTTAAGCAAAAATGTAATTAGGGTAAAAGATTCATTCCAAAAGCCATTGCGGGATACGGAACGCGAAACGGAATTATTAGAAAGACTTATTGAATTTGGTAAAAAAAACGGATTAGATGCTTATTTTGTTACAAAAATATTTTATGAAATAATTGAAGATTCGATTAGGATACAGCAAAGTTTCCTTCAGGATAAAGTAAATGAAAATCGAGATAAATCCCAAATTATAAATGTTGCAATACAGGGTATTGAAGGTTCTTATAGTTCTCTTGCAGCGAAAAAATTTTTTTCTTATACGGGAAAAGAAATTGTTTTCATTAGTAAGCGCAGATTCGATTCTGTTGTGCAAGCTGTAGAAGACGGTGAAGCCGACTACGCTATGTTGCCCGTTGAAAACACTACATCCGGTGGAATTAATGAGGTTTACGATTTGCTTATGCACACCACTTTATCAATTGTCGGTGAAGAAATATTTAACGTAAAACATTGTTTAGTATCTACAAAAGATGTTCCTTTAAGTAAAATAAAAAAAGTATTTGCTCATTACCAAGCCGCAGCTCAATGCAGTAAATTTTTAGATTCACTTACAGAAGCAAAAATTGAACATTTTGATGATACCGCAATGTCGGTAAAAAAAATTCAAGAAGAAAAAAATGCCGGATATGCCGCTATTGCAAGTGAAGAAGCTGCCAAACTTTATAATGTTAAAATTATCCGGAGAAATATTGCCAATCAGAAAGAGAATTTTACCCGTTTTTTAATTACTTCTTGTAAACCGGTTGATGTCGATTTTCGTATTCCATCAAAAACTTCACTAATAATGGCTACTTCACATACTCCGGGTTCTTTAGCCGAAGTTTTAAATGTTTTTCGAAAATATGACGTAAATCTTACTAAACTCGAATCGCGCCCTATACTCGGTAACCCTTGGGAAGAAATGTTTTATATAGATTTTGAGGGAAATATTAACAGCAGTATTATCAAACAAGTTTTGGATGAACTCGGTAAATATACAAGATTCTTTAAAATTCTCGGCAGTTATCCGGCCAAAGGAATTCCAAAAGTAAAACCACACTTTATAAATGGCGGCACACAATCAAATTCAATAAATAAAGAGAAACAACAGATAGACAAGCAAAAAAAGCAAATATTCAAATCTCACAGTTATAAATTAGCCAGTAGAGAATACAAAAATAAAGATACAATAATTAAAGTACGCGATGTAAAAATCGGCGGCAACAATTTTATTGTTATTGCCGGACCGTGCTCAGTAGAATCGGAAGCTCAAATAATGGAATGTGCATTAGAAGCTAAAAATAACGGTGCAAATATTTTGCGCGGCGGCTGCTTTAAACCCAGAACATCACCGTATAGTTTTCAAGGACTTGGTTTTAAAGGATTAAATTACTTGGAAGAAGCAGGAAGAACTTACGAACTTCCTATTATTACCGAAGTATTGTCTCCGGAAAATGTGAGAAAAGTTGCGAAGCAAGCTGATATATTACAAATCGGCGCGCGCAATATGCAAAATTTTTCCCTGCTTAAAGAAGTTGGTAAAATACACCGTCCCGTTATGTTAAAAAGGGGAATGATGTCATCTATAGATGAATGGCTTAATGCGGCAGAATATATTTTATCACAAGGGAATCGTCAAGTAATTTTATGTGAAAGAGGAATTAGAACATTTGAAACGGCTACTCGTAATACACTTGATTTAAGCGCTGTTCCGGTAGTTAAAGAACTTACACATTTACCGATAATTGTTGATCCATCCCATGCATTAGGGCAGCGGGATAAAGTTATACCGATGGCTAAAGCGGCAAAAGCTGCCGGCGCACACGGAATAATGATCGAGTTTCATCCCAAACCTGAAGAAGCTTTAAGTGACGGGGAACAATCTCTTAGGTTCAATCAATTTGAAGAGTTAATGAAAGATTTATTGTAATAAAATTAAAAGGCTTCACCGATACCGAGATGAAATTGAAAAACATTCCAAAACCCATTATGAACTTTTAATCGATCAACAAAACTGCGTTTGTCGAAAGGGTCATATATTTTAAAACCAAAATCGATGCGTAAGGGAACAAATCGTGTATAATATCTAAAGCCGAAACCTGCCGCTACAGCCAGTTGGTCGAATCTGAAATTTCTAACTTTATTCCATGTGTTTCCATAATCAATAAATACCGCTGAACCAATTTTGCCAATTAATCTATTCCTTGTTTCTATTGAACCTTCCAATAAAAAATATCCTCCGGGGCTAATACCTCGTAAGAGAACGGCATTAAAA
>CAZXJG010000131.1:0-9387 GCA_964640985.1 uncultured Melioribacteraceae bacterium
AAGAAATAACTAACAATCTTGAGATGAAACTTAAAGATGCAGATAAAAAAGCTAATTTGATAATTGACGATGCAAAATTAAAAGCTGAGAAAATAATATTTGAAGCGGAGAAAAAAACAAATAGTTTAATTGAAAAAAAGAATAAAATTGAAACTCAAATTAAAGAGTTTATACTTTTAGAAAAAGAAATTATTAAAAAGTATGAATCTGATGACAAATAATAATTTTCTGTAAATAAAATATTAATGTAAAATGTTCAAGCAATATAACGAAAAGATAAATTTTCCTAAAATTGACGAAAAAATTATAAAGTTTTGGAAAGAAAATAAAATTTTTGAAGCCAGTATTGCTACGCGTGAAAATTCGGAAACATTTACTTTTTACGAAGGTCCGCCAACGGCAAACGGCAAGCCGGGTATTCATCACGTTGTGGCGAGAACTCTAAAAGATTTAGTCTGCCGTTACAAAACACTTCAAGGGTACAAAGTAAATAGAAAAGGCGGATGGGATACGCACGGGCTTCCTGTTGAAATTGAAGTTGAAAAGGCGCTTGGTATAAAAAGTAAAAGCGAAATACCCGATTTTGGTGTTGCTAACTATAATAAGGCTTGTAGAGATTCGGTGTTTAAATACCTGGACATCTGGGAAAAGATGACACAGAGGATGGGATATTGGATTGATTTGGATGATGCTTATATTACTTGTAATAATGAATATATCGAATCTGTTTGGTGGGCTTTAAAAACGTTGTTCGATAAAGGATTAATTTATAAAGATTATAAAATTGTTCCACAATGTCCGCGTTCCGAAACCGTTCTTTCTTCTCACGAATTGGCTTTAGGTTACAAAGAGACCAAAGACCCGTCTGTTTATGTATTAATGAATTTGAAGCCTTCAAATATTGCCAAAGACAACAATACTTACTTCTTAGTTTGGACTACTACCCCTTGGACGTTAATTTCAAATGTTGCATTAGCTGTGGGTTCCGATATTGATTATGTAAAAGTTAAAACCGATGGGAAATATTTGATTTTGGCAGAAGAAAGGTTATCCGTATTAAAAAATGAATACGAAATAGTGGAAAAATATAAAGGACAGGATTTAGCGGGGCAAGAATACGAACAACTATTTAAATATGTAAGTGTGAATAAAAAAGCTTTCTATGTAATTGAAGGAGATTTTGTAAGTACAGAAGACGGTTCGGGAATTGTACATATTGCACCGGCTTTTGGGGCGGATGATTATGAAATTTCTAAAAAATATAAACTTCCACTTTTACAACCTGTTACCCGCGGCGGACTTTTTACCGATGAAATTACAGACTTTAAAGGGCAATTTGTAAAAGATGCAGATGCGGGAATAATAATAAAATTAAAAGAAATGGGTAATCTTTACCGGAAAGAAACTATTGTTCACTCATATCCGTTTAGCTGGCGGTTCGATAACGTGCCTGTTATCTATTATGCACGTGATTCATGGTTTATTAGAACAACCGATGTTGCCGATAGAATGATAGAGTTAAACAAAACAATTAATTGGCAGCCGCCTGAAGTTGGGAAAGGAAGATTTGGGAATTGGTTGGAAGAGAATAAAGATTGGGCTTTGTCGCGTGATAGATTTTGGGCTACACCTTTGCCTATTTGGGTTAGTCCTTCAAAAAAAATGTTTGCCGTTGGAAGTATTGAACAATTAAAAGAAGGTTTTGTTGAACGCAACGGTAAAAGAATATTTGTTAAAGATTTACCTGAAGAAGAAATTGATTTACATAAACCTTTTGTTGATGAAGTTAAATTTGAACGTGACGGAGAAATTTATGAACGTACTCCGGAACTAATTGACGTTTGGTTCGATTCCGGCGCAATGCCGTTTGCCCAACTGCATTATCCTTTTGAAAACAAAGAATTGTTTGAATCTAATTTCCCTTCCGATTTTATTTGTGAAGGCATAGATCAAACACGCGGCTGGTTTTATACATTACACGCAATTGCAACTCTTTTATTTGATAATATTGCTTATAAAAATATTATGGTAAACGAACTGGTGCTTGATAAGAAAGGCGTAAAAATGTCTAAATCGAGGGGCAATACTGTTGATCCATTCGATTTGTTCGATAAATATGGTGCTGATGCAACACGCTGGTATTTTGTAGTAACAAGTCCGCCCTGGCGACCAACTTTGTTTGATGTAGAAGGTATTGTGGAAGTACAGAAGAAATTTTTTGGAACTTTAACAAATACTTATTCGTTTTTTGCTCTTTATGCTAATATTGATGGTTTCGAATTTAAAGAAGATCTAATCCCGTACAAAGAACGTCCGGAAATTGATAGATGGATAATTTCGAAATTAAATTCTGTAGTTAAAGAATATACCGAATTAATGGATAAATACGATGTAACGAAAGCAGCAAGATTAGTTTCGTCATTTACTATTGATCAACTTTCTAATTGGTACGTAAGGAGAAATAGAAGACGTTTTTGGAAATCCGAGATTAATAAAAATAAAATATCGGCTTATCAAACATTATATGAATGCCTAATTACAATAATAAAATTAACATCTCCTTTTGCTCCATTTATTACCGAAGAGTTATACCAAAACTTGAATAATGCTGCCGGTAAAGAAAACTATAAATCCGTTCACTTAGTAGATTTGCCTACTCCAAGCTACATCGATAAAGAATTGGAAGAAAAAATGGACATTGCTCAAAGAGTAGTATATCTTACAAGGTCAATTAGAGCAAAAGCGAATTTAAAGGTTCGTCAGCCCCTCAAAAAAATTATGGTTGCTATCAATCAGTCATGTAGCGAAGCAGTAAATAAAATGAAAGATGTGATTCTTGAAGAGGTAAATATTAAAGAATTGGAAGTATTAAAAGATAGCTCAGGGATTGTAAGCAAATCTGCAAAAGCAAATTTTAAGAATCTTGGACCTAAATATGGTAAACTAATGAAAAAGCTTGCCTCAATAATTATGGATTTTGGAAGCGATGAAATAGAGAAATTAGAAAATCAAGGTAAAATTCAAATCAATGTTGACGGCAATAATATTGTTCTTGAAAAAGATGATGTTTTAATTTCAACTTCGGAGATTACCGGATGGGCTGTTAAATCGGAAGATGGTGTTACTGTGGCAGTTGACAAAGAACTTGATGAAGATTTAATTGCAGAGGGATTTGCGCGCGAATTTATAAATAGAGTACAAAATATGCGTAAAGATTATGGTCTAAATGTAATAGATAGAATTCAGATATATTTTTCTACAGATGAAAAAATTGCCTCGTATATTTATAAATATACGGATTATATTAAAAATGAAACACTCGCAGAGGGTATTGATTCAAAAAATTTTAACAGAGCTTATGAACAAAAATGGGAAATTGGTCAATATCAGTTTATAATTGCAATACAAAAGGCTGGTTAATTATTTAGTGTAAGTGGAGGTAACAATGGTAAAAAAAACCGACAAAAAAAACGCAACAAAGAAAACTACTGCAAAAGCTTCGTTACCTAAAAATACGAAGAAGTCTGCTGCTAATAAAAAAGAAGATACTCCGGAAACTAATTCTAAAAAGCAGAAAAAAGCAAATTCTAAAAAAGTTGTCAAAATTAAAACTGCAAAAGAAGTTGAAGTAATTTCTCCGACAAAGAAAATAAAAAAAATAAAGGGGTACTCTAAAAAAGAACTTGAAGTTTTCAAAAAAGTAATTTTGGAAAAGAGAAAAGAAATTGTTAACCAAATACAGAATCTGAAAGATCAAATGATGGACCCAACCACGGGTCAGTATGTTAATGAAAATTCACCGTATTCTCTTCATATGGCAGAACAGGGTACCGATGCACAAGAACGTGAAAAACTTTACCTTTGGGCTCAAAGAGAAACAAAATTTTTAGGTTATCTTGAAGATGCACTGCAGCGTATTGAAAATGGCGTTTATGGTATCTGCATTGAGTGCATTGACGAGCCGAAACATTTGTGTCCTACTTGTCCGTTAGTTCCAAAGGAAAGATTATTCGCTGTTCCGCATACTCAGCATTGCCTTCAAATAAAAGAACAAATGCAGAAAAAGAAATAGCAGCTTTTTAAGGATATTGAATTGAAGGTATTATATTTATCATTCGTTGTTGTTTTAATAGATCAAATTTCTAAATTTGTAATAAAGGGAATTTCAATACCTTTTTTGGGAATACATTTAAGCGGTATGAACTATGCTCAAAGTATTGATGTTATCGGTTCTTTTTTTAAAATAACTTTTGTAGAAAACCCGGGCATGGCTTTTGGTATTAGTGTTGGTATAGAATCAAAACTTTTCCTTTCCTTGTTTTCATTGTTTGCGAGTATCGGATTGATTTATTATTTATATAAAGTGCGTCATACCAAACTTGTTTACCGGATTGCTTTGGCTTTAATTATTGCAGGTGCAGTTGGTAATTTAATTGACAGAACTTTTTATGGTATTATTTATGGTTACGCTCCTATTTTTTACGGAAAAGTAGTTGACTTTTTTAATGTTGATTTTTTTAATCTTAAACTTTTTGGCCATTATTATAACAGATTCCCGATTTTTAATATAGCGGATTCATCGGTAACGGTAGGTGTATTTTTATTACTGTTTGTTAAAAGAACAACAAATAAACAAAATGATGACGATTCTTCCAAAGATGATGTTAAAAAAAGTAAAGAGAATACTATCGGGTTAAAAGAAAGCGTTGATGCTGTTTCAGTTACGCAACAAGATATTTAAAACAATATAAAATTTAATTTTGAAAAAATCTTTTCACAAAGATAAATTGAAACTATAGTACCGGCTTCCGAATTTACCTGCCTACGGCAATTTTTTATAAATCAATATTATATCAACGGCATTACAAAGTGATAATGATTCAAATGTGGATTTCCCTAATTATAAGCTTAAATTTCATTTTATTTTCATTATATTAAAAAAATCAATAATAAATTAACTTTAATAAATGTCGAAAATAATAACAGAAAAAAAACAAATATTTGAAATTCCCGATGGGCAAAAAAAACAGCGAATAGATGTTTTTCTTTCCGAATCTTTAGAAAATGCAACGCGTTCAAAAGTTCAAAAATTAATTAAAGCTGGACTTGTAACGGTTAATAAAAATATAGTTAAATCAAATTACAAAATTTCACCCGGCGATATTATAGAAACCACAATCCCGATTTCTCCACGTCCCGAATTTGCAGAGCCCGAAAATATTCCGTTAAAGATTATTTATGAAGATGAATTTTTACTTGTAGTAAATAAAAATGCAGGTATAGTTGTTCATCCTGCTTATGGGCACTATACAGGAACACTTGTAAATGCACTCCTTTTCCATACAAAACACTTAAGCGAAATTAACGAACCGGGAAGGCCTGGGATTGTTCATCGTTTAGATAAAGACACAAGCGGCTTATTATTAATTGCAAAGAATGACTGGACGCATGCAAAATTAGCCGAACAATTTGCAAAGCATACAATTGAACGGGAATATTGGGCGGTTTGTTGGGGCATATTGAAAAATGATTCCGGGCAAATAATTAAAAACATATCTCGAAGCCAGACCGATAGGAAAAAATTTACGGTAAGCAACACAAAAGGGAAATATGCTCACACTATTTATGAAGTTATCGAGGAATTTGAATTTACTTCGCTTTTACGTGTAAATTTAAAAACGGGAAGAACTCATCAAATAAGAGTTCATTTATCGAGTATACATCATCCGGTATTTGGTGATCCTGTTTACGGCGGGAGAAGAATAGTATATGGTTCTGCGCTGCCTAAAATGAAAACAAGAGTTGATAATTTATTTAAAATAATGCAGCGTCAAGCACTGCATGCTAAAACTATTGGTTTTTTTCATCCTCAAAAAAAAGAGTTTATGCGTTTCGATTCCGAATTGCCGCAAGATATGCTTACACTAATTGAAAAATTACGGGCTTGATTTATTTAAAAGAATTGGGAATTAAAATGATAGAACCTTTTACAGGGATTTTTATCCAATAAGATTTTTTCTGTTTGTTTTTTAAATAATCTTCACGCAGCCACGGATTATAAAGTTTTAATGTCTTGTAATTTATGCCGTGTTTTTCAGCAAAACTTGTCCACTGTTTTACCTGTGATTTTACTTTTATTACGTAATATTTTAATGGAGGATAAAGGTCTTTTTTATTAAGATCAAAACCGTATTTTTCCGGATTCTGCATAACTTGTTTTATTGCAAGCAATCGAAACACGAAGCGTGAAGTTTCTTGATTCAATACTAAATTGTAGTAGTTTTTGGTTTTCTGCCGTTTAATTTGTTCATCAATTCCATTTATTCCAAGATTATAAGAAGCTGCCGCAAGTGTCCAATTTCCATATTTTTTGTAAGCTTTCAATAGATATTTGGAAGCTGCCTCAGTAGATTTTTCTACATTATAACGTTGATCAATTTCTTTATTAATTTCCAAACCATATTTTTTGCCGACTTTTTCCATTATTTGCCAAAAGCCTACCGCTCCCTTTGGCGAAACAACATTTGCCAAGCCGCTTTCAACAACAGCCATATATTTAAAATCATCCGGTATTCCGTATCTTTTTAGAATTGGTACAATTACAGGGAACCATCTGCGAGCACGTTTGAGATATAAAATAGTTGAAGAGTGAAAATATGTATTAACAATAATTTCTCTATCTAATCGTTCTTTTACATTCCAATTATATAATGGAACTTTTTCCCCACAAAAACTTAATCTTTTCGGAATTGGAGGTGATATTATTTTATAATTTTGAGGAAAATTTTTTCGGTTTTTGAAATTTTTATATCTCAAATTTGAAATAAAACCGAAAGATGAAAATAAGGTAGCTAATAAAATAAAACCGATAGTTGCTATTAATATTGCCGGTAAAATTATTTTGAATTTCATGGTATGTCTTATCTTAATTTGAAAATAGATAAAATAAAATATATCGTTTTTAAGATTTTATAACAATGAATAATAATTTGAGTAGTAATTGTAAAATTGGTACAAATCTAATTTTGGTACTATATACTGCTTATTTAAATAAGTCTTTAATCTATTGAAAATACAACATAAAAATTGATGAATTTGCAAAAAAGTAATTTTCGAACAGAAATTAAAAGGTAATAAAACTTCAAAGTAAAAAAATATTCATTATTAGAACATTATTGGGATGAATCTAATTTTTTATTAAATTTATTATCAAAATCAATTAACCAAAACTAATTTTGGGAAAAACGGTTGTTTTAGCAATAGCATTTTATTACAGTAGATAAAAAAATCAATTTTAATCAAGTTTAATTTTATTTGATAATTTACTCAGTCAAATATTATAGTTATACTATTTTAAAAAAGGAGGTTCCTGATGGAGAAAGAAGTAAATAAGTTTTTGGAATTAAGAGATTTTCTTTTAAATGTAAAAAGCTACGATGAAGCTTATAAAGGATTTAGTTGGCCGCACATCACAAAATTTAATTGGGCATTAGATTATTTTGATCACATGGCACGTGGCAATGAAAATAAAGCTCTTATTTATTGTGATGAAAACGGCAATGAAAAAACCGTAAGTTTTGATGAAATGAGTAAGCGCTCTTCACAAGTAGCTAATTTTCTAAACGATCTCGGTCTTCAAAAAGGCAATCGTGTAATGATAATGATGGAAACATCGGTTGAAATATTTGAAATTATACTCGGGATTATGAAAGCCGGCGGTTCAATTATTCCAGCAGCTACTTTACTTTCTCCCAAAGATATTGGCGATAGAATAAAAAGGGGAGATGTAAAATTTATTATTGCCAATCATGACTATACAGAGCGTATAGATGAAGCCGGTAATATTTTGGAAACTCTTACGGCAAAAATTTGCGTTAAAGACGGTGAACAACAGTCAAAATGCTCTGGCGATAATGCCGAATTTAACTGGGTTGATTATAGCGATGTTGATAATTACGATTCTGAGTTCTCACCTTCTTTTATTACTTATTCTACAGATGATTTGTTTTTGTTTTTTACATCCGGAACAACTGCAAAACCTAAATTGGTTATGCATCCTCATTATTATCCAATCGGACATTTAACAACAATGTATTGGCTTGATGTTCAACCTACAGACATACATTATAATATAAGTGCACCGGGCTGGGCAAAATTTGCTTGGAGTAGTTTTTTTAGCCCATGGAATGCAATGGCAACTATTTTAACAATTCGTTATTCACAGTTCGATTCCAAAAATGTTTTAGAAAAAATGGTAAAATACAAAGTTACCAGTTTATGTGCTCCTTTAAGCGTTTGGAAATTATTCCTTCTCGAAGATCTTTCGAAATATAATCTTTCACTTAAAAAGATGGTTAGCGCCGGCGAACCGCTGAACCCCGAAATTGTAAATAAAGCTAAAGAAGCCGTTGGATTAGAACTTAGGGAAGGATATGGACAAACCGAAACAACAGGTTTGGTTGCAACATTTAAGGGAATGCTGAGAAAAGACGGAGCTATTGGAAAAGTTGCACCGGGATTCGAAGTAAAGATTTTAAATAGTATCTTAGATGAAGTTGAACCGAATAAAGATGGACAAATTGCTGTGTCTACTTATCCTGTTAAACCGTTAGGACTTTTAACCGGTTATGATGATGAAGAAAAAAATAAAGAAATATTTAAAGGCGGGTGGTATTTAACCGGCGATACGGCTTATATGGATGAGGATGGCTATATACACTTTATCGGTCGTGTTGACGATGTTTTTAAAAGTTTGGATTATAGAATAAGTCCTTTTGAAGTGGAAAGTGAGGTTATTGAGCATCCTGCCGTATTGGAGGTTGGAGTAATTCCTACCGTAGACGAAAAAGATCGCATTGTGCCGAAAGCTTTTATTGTATTAAAACCCGATTTTCATCCTTCTAAACAAATGGCTTTAGAAATATTCCGTTTTATTAGAGATCATATTGCTCCTTATAAACGTCCCCGTTCATTAGAATTCATGGAAGAATTTCCTAAAACGATTAGCGCAAAAATTATGCGTAAAGATTTGCGTGCTTATGATGAATCGTTGAAAAAGGGAAATAAAAGGGGTGAACTCGAATTTTTTGAAATTGATTTTGCAAGGGAGCTGAATTTAAGGCGGAGGAAATAAAACATTAAAAAAACTTTAATATTGTGTGTTTTATATTAAACCGGCAATTATATATATGAGTCCACTTAAAAAAGATAAGTTTATGAGCAAGTGACATAATTATAAACCGTTAAAACGGTTAAAAAAAAATGTTAAGTTGTTATTAACCCACGACTTTCCCGTAGGGATGGCTATGCCAAAGTCGTGGGTTAATGAGACCAAAATAAGGACTTGAACCGTTTTAACGGTTTTCGTTAGTTTTTTAAGTGGACTCA
>CAZXJG010000132.1:0-9312 GCA_964640985.1 uncultured Melioribacteraceae bacterium
ATTCCATTTAAAAACTACTATTGAGAAGCGCTGAATTTTGTGAGTTTAATGGTTTTTTAATGAATTTCTAGAGATTCCTAGAAATGGATTTATGAACCTTTTAAGTTGATCTTGGAAATAAGCGATCCGGTTTTTCTAATTGTCTAAAAATGCCAAAATAAGCATATTCAAGCCTTCGACTTCAAAAGTCGTAGGCTTTTAAAAAAATCCCCTGGGTACACAACTTCGTTTTTTAAACAAAAAATATGTTTTTTGAAAATTAATTGGTTTAGATAAATTTTTGCATTTTATCAGTCCGATATTCAATCTATTTTTAGATAGCTAATTTGGAGGGCGCCATAAAAGAAGAAATTACTCTATCTAAAAGATTTACAAAATGTGTTAATATTAAATGTAATTCGTTTTTTATTTTAGATAGTAAAAAAGCTATAAGCCAGTGGGGATTGTTTTGCCCCGACTGTAGAAGCAAGTTAAGTGTATCGCATATTGTTCAATGCCGAAATTGTCAATCTATAGTAAATATTTTCCCCGTAGAGATTAGGGAAGAACCTACTATTTATTATGTTGATAAATGCAGTAAGTGTACAAGAAGTATAGAAAATAGATTAAAGAGTACACCTTGTTTTTTTGATGAAGCTTTTGTTTAATATTGTAAAAATTTATTAGAGCTGAATTGAGCGATTGTCAATGACAGTATTTTTTTAACTTTAATTTTCGGATACAAGATTCCCGAAATCTTTAAATACAAATTTCCCGGAATATTCAATTTTAACGTTCCTGTGAGAAGAGATTTCGGGAATCTCCATTAATTTTTTAATTGATTAAGTATGTCAATAGTAGACGCAGATAATAGTTTTGCTATTGAATAAAAGAGCAATGACAATTAAAAATCACTCAATTTAGGTTAAAAAAGAATCCTTTAAAATTTGCCGATTTTTAAATTGTAATTTGTTTTATTATTTTGAACTTAGTTCATTTTAAAACGTCTAAAATTAACTTTGCTGTTAAAAAGATTTAAATTATTTCATATTTTTGATTATTATCAAAATAATTAATCACATTAAAAGGTTATTGTTATGAAAAAATCATTTTTACCAAAACATCTTGTAAAAATTTTAGTTCCGCTATTACTAATAATTAGTGCTTGTGCAAGTCAATCACAATTAAATAATTCTTATAATTATTCAGGATTTAATCCCGACACAGTAAAAGCACGACGGTTTGATACAGGTAAGATGTGGACATTCGAAAATGCACCTGTAAAATATTTTGAGAAAACTTATAATTTTAGCCCGACACAAGGCTGGTTAGACAGCACAAGAATGTCGGCGTTAAAGTTTGCTAATTGGTGTTCTGCATCATTTGTATCGGCAGACGGTTTAATTATGACAAATCACCATTGTGTTGATTTTATTACAAAAAGAATTCAAAAAAAGGGAGAGAACATAAAAAAAACCGGCTTTTATGCAAAAACATTAGCCGATGAAAGAAGAGTTCCCAATTTGTATGTTGATCAACTGGCTTATATTCGTGATGTTACTTCTCAAGTTGATTCGGCAATTGTTAAAGGAGAAACCGACAAAGAAAATTTTTTACTGAAAAGTAAAAAAATCAAAAAGCTAGAAGATGAATATTCAAAAGCAACCGGTTTAATTTGTAAAATTGTTCCGTTATACGACGGAGCTAAATATTCACTTTACGGATACAGAAGGTATAAAGACGTTAGATTGGTTTTTATTGCAGAAAGCGAAGTAGGGCTTTACGGAGGCGACCCCGATAACTTTACTTATCCGCGTTATAATCCCGATTATTCCTTTTTAAGAGTGTATGAAAACGGGAAACCGTTGAAAACAAACTATTATTTTAAATGGAGCTCAAACGGTGCTAAACCGGGTGCACCTCTTTTTGTTGTTGGTAACCCCGCAAAAACCGAAAGATTAAAAACAGTTGCACAGTTGGAATATTTGCGCGATGTATCATACCGCAACCGTTCTTATTTATATGAAGGTTTAAGAAATATATTTAAAAAAATTATAAAAAAATATCCTGATAAATCTCAGAGATTTAAGAATTTTTATTTTATGTTGGCAAATTCTGCCAAAGCGATAACAGGAGAACTTAAAGGATTACGAAACCCTTATTTGATGGCAAGGAAAACGGCTTTTGAAAAGAAATTCAAAAAAGCGATTTTTGCAGATCCGAAACTCGCTGCAAAATACGGACACGTTTGGAAGGCTTTATCGGAATTACAAAACGAGAAACTAAAATATGCCTACAAAGCGGCGGTTTATGAATTAAATCCGTTTTTGAGTCCTGTGTATTTTAATATTGCAAATAAAATGGTAGATCTAGCTAAAAATCTGAAATTGCCGGAAGAAAAAAGAAAAAGTGAATATAAAGGCGATAAGTTAAAAGAGACTGTTGCAAAATTTTTCCCGAAAGATTTCTTTTTACCCTATGAGAAAATGAATTTGAAATTATTTGCAGGTTATGTTGCACTTAACCTTGGTGTTGAAAGCCCAATATATCAAAAGCTTTTTGGCGGGAAGATAGGGAATGCAGCGGTTGAATACGCACTGGATCATTCGCAAATTAACACAAAAAATAAAGCTGTTGCACTTGCTGAAAAAGGTGCCGATGCCATATTAAATTCCGGTGATCCGTTTATTTATTTCGTTTTGCACACAGCAAATAAAAAAGCAAAATTGACCAAAAGAATGAACGAACTAAATGAAACGGAAAAAGTTTTAGAAAATAATTTAGGACAAGCTCTTTATGCGGTATACGGAACTTCCATACCGCCGGATGCAACGTTTACATTAAGAATTAGCGATGGTGTAATGAAAGGGTATCATTACAACGGGACGATAGCTCCGATGTTTACTACGTTCTATGGAATTTATAATCGATATTATTCACATCTGAAAAAATTCCCATGGGCATTACCAAAAGAATGGCTGAATAATATCGGAGACTTAAAACTCTCAACTCCTCTTGATTTTGTTTCAACTGCCGATATTACCGGAGGAAATTCCGGCAGTCCCGTTATAAACGAAAAAAGACAAATAGTTGGTGTTGCTTTTGACGGCAATATTGAAAGTTTGCCCGGAGAATTTCTCTATTCAACAAAAAGCAATAGAATGGTGGCTGTGGCTTCTCAAGGTATTATTGCAGCGCTCGGTAGTATTTATAAAGCGAAACGTTTAGTGGAAGAATTAAAATTGGGAAGAATCCCTAATAAATATAAAAAATAAATATCTAAACTAAATAATGGGTGTTTAAATGAAAAATTATTTTAAAAATGCACAATGGAGATTTTTTTTACTGCTTTTTATTGTTTTCTCCACAACAAAAATATTTGCTCAATATAATCAGCAGGTAAATCTCGATACAGTTAAGGCTCAGCGCTTTGATACGGGTAAAATGTGGACGTTCGATTACCCGCCTTTTGAGTATTTCAAACAAGCATATAATTTTACTCCGACACAAAAATGGTTCGATAATGTACGTCTTTCCGCACTTAGAATTCCCGGTTGTACCGCATCTTTTGTTTCGGCAGACGGACTTATTATGACGAACCAGCACTGTGCCGATTTTCATCTTCCATTTGTTCAAAAAAAGGGAGAAAATTTACGAAAAACCGGTTTTTATGCCGCCACGCTAAAAGATGAACGTAAAACACCGGGTATGTATGCCGACCAGCTCGTTTTGATTAAAGATGTAACCGATTCTGTTCAAAATGCAATGAACAAAGGCAAAACCGACGAAGAAAAAGCAAAGCTGCGCGATAAAGAAATTCAAGAACTGCAAACAAGATATAATAAAAAAACCGGACTTAATACCAGAGTTGTTTCTCTTTACAACGGCGGAAGATTTTCAATTTATGGCTACAAAAGATATAACGACGTCAGATTGGTTTTTGTGCCTGAAAAGCAAACCGCATACTTTGGCGGTGATTATGATAATTTTACTTATCCGCGTTATGATTTGGATATATCGTTTTTCAGAGTTTACGATGATAACGGCAAACCTTTGAAACCAAAACATTTTTTCAAATTCAGCGAAAATGGAATTCAAAAAGGTGAACCTGTATTTACAGTCGGTAACCCGGGTAGAACAAGTAGATTAAAAACCGTTGCCCAATTAAAATATTATCGCGATGTAGTTTATAAAACCAGGTCATATCAGTTTGATAATATGTACAGAATATTGGGACAATTAAAGATTAAATATCCTAAACGGGCAGATGAATTTGAAAATATGAGAACAAGAATAGGTAATGCACAAAAAGTTATTCATTATATCTATTTGGGTCTTGAAAATCCTTATTTAATTGCACGCAAACAAGCTTTTCAGAATAAATTAAAAAATGCAGTTGACTCAAATCCTGAAATGAAAGCAAAATACGGCGCGGTTTGGACCGGCATTGCATCTGTTGTGAAAGAAGCAACCAAATATGACAAAAAGATTAATGCTTATTCGTTAAGCAGATTTTTTAGTTCAAAGTATTTTTTCGTTGCAAAAAATTTGGTAAAGTTGGCAAAACAATTAAAGTTGCCGGAAGACAAAAGAGAAGAGTCATATAAAAGCGGGAATCTCGATTCGACTATCGCAAAAATTTTCCCTTCCAAATTTGATTATCCGATTGAAAACACAAAGCTTTTTGTTCAAGCAGGTGTAATACGTATGAATTTAGGGAATCAAGATTCGCTTGTACAATATATGTTTGGTAATAATATTGGAGAAAAAGCTGTTGATTATGTATTAAACAAATCTAAAATAAAAAACAAAGCCGGTGTAATGAATCTTGTAGATCAGGGTCCCGCTGCAATTTTAAAGAGCAATGATCCGTTCATTTATTTTATAATACATACCCAAAATAAGCTGAAAAAATTAAGCAAACTTTCCAAAGCCGCACACGCTACCGAATCGGTACTTGAAAATATGTTGGGACAAGCAATGTACGCTGTTTATGGAACCTCAATTCCACCTGATGCCAATTTCACATTGCGAATTAGCGATGGAGTATTAAAAAGCTTTGCTTACAATGGAACTATAGCAATACCAAAAACAACCTTTTACGGTTTATATAACAGATATTACGGGGCGGATGAACAATATCCATGGAGTTTACCGCAGCGATGGTTAGAGCCTCATCCCGGTTTTAAACTGTCTACTACACTTGATTTTATTACTACAAATGATATTGTGGGCGGTAATTCGGGCAGTGCGATAATTAATGAAAATGCTAAGCTTGTCGGAATTGCATTCGATGGAAATATAAAAAGCATTATTGGAAATTTTATTTACATGCCGAAAGATAACAGAGCTGTTGCCGTTTCAGCACAAGGTATTTTAGAAGCATTAAAGTATGTTTATAAAGCAGATAGGCTTTATAACGAATTAAAAAACGGTAAACGGTAAGTTGGCAGCTATTCAGAGCCAAATTTAATTTAATATAAAACAAAGTGTTATGAAAACTCTTAAAAATAATATTTTATTATTTAATTGAATAAAATTAAAAAAATGCAATAGTTTAAACATAATTTCTAAATTTGCGGTTTACCGCGTTATACATCCCCGGTTTATTGAAATCGGGGATGTTGTTTAAAATATTGTCCAATATGCAGAAAATTCACCTGAAACAAACCGGTAACTTGTTTCATTTCTTGAAGTACTGCCTATACTTAAGCTGCCTGCAATAGAAAGTTTTTTGAAAATCTGATATTGGATCTCTCCTTTCCCTTCAAGTAGTACAAATGAACTTACGGGTACGTAACCTACTTTCCCGAATAGTTTAACTTCGAGATCTTTGGTTTTTTGGATGTAATAATTTGTCCATAAACTATGAGATACAAATCCGATTGGCGAATAATACAAGGGTGATTCAAATCTAAAATTGGAGTAATAATATTCATAACCAACTGTTAAATTTTTCTCAAAATTTTTACCGATTCTCAGCCAAAAATTATTGCCTTCATTTGAATCCGTTACTTTTATAAAACTAAAATAGGCTGATAGACTAAGTCCGGATGTAAAATTATAATATCCCCTAAATCCATATAGCGACGAACGTAATCGAACGTCTATTAAGTAAGGGGAATATAAAAGTAAAGATGCATCTGTGTTGGAATAATTTACGGCAACGGAAAAAGTATCTTTTTTCTCAATCCGGATAAAAGCATTTGTTTCACCTATCGGCGGGGCTCCAATTGAATTAATAGTACCCGAATTTATACCCGCTCTAAAAAGTTTTCCGAATCGCAGAGAAAGATTCCCTTCGAAAGTAGTAAAACTCCGCGACCCGGTAAATGGAATTGAAGCTAATATTTTAGGATTTAAATTTACTCCGTTGCCGCTGATATAAGTTTTGTAAAACGATGCGCCTAAAGTTAAAAAACTTGTAACACCCAAATCGAGTCTGCCTCCGTATTTCCAATATCTAAAACTTAAATTATCGGCATAAAAAGCGGCTATTGGAGCAAACCCTACAAAACTGGGAAACGTTTGGATAATTCCTGCTATACCTGTAACCGGCAGCCAGTTAATTCTTTGTTTTACTAAAGCTACTTCAGCGGAATCCAAATCCCAATGAGTTAAAAGAGTATCATAAACGGTTCGTGCGGAATCGTATTTTGCAACTTTAGCGAAGGTATCTCCGAGATATAAACGGGGTTCAAATTCATCAGGATTTTTTTTAATCAATTGTCTAAATTCCACTAAGGCATCTAACGAATCTCCCATAGCGTAAGATACTTTTGCATACTGAAGAGCGGCAGCATAATTATATCCTTTATCTAAAACTTCCTGATACGTTTGTTTAGCTTCATCATAATGTTTTGCACAGAATAATACATCGCCGTATTCTTTTAACATTAAAACGTTAGGTTCGGCTTTTGCAAGATATTCTTTATAGTAAGGTAAAGCTTGTTCGCAAGAATCTTTTAAAACCAATTCTCTTCCCTGTTCTAAAATGGCATAAATTTTTTCTTCATGTGCCCGCATTTTCTGAAATTCAATATTAGATTTCAATTTAATAACATCGTTATCTATCGGCTTAATAGCGGCAGCGCGTTTTTCCATTTCTTCGGCACCCTCAAAATTTTGATTCAATAAATAATAAGACCCTTCGGCAATTAACGCTTGGAAATTTTTCGGTTCTTTTGCTAAAACATTATCCAAATATTTGCCTGCAATGTCAAGATCTCGATTTGTCCAGACAGAAATTTGTGCACGGAATAATTGATATTTTAAATTATCCGGATAATCTTTCAACAAGTTATCTAATATCTTAATGGCCAAATCGAAATTTCGACCCCAGGCGGCTTCTTTAGCATATTGAAAACGTATTTTCGGATCCGGTTCATTCGGAACCAATTTAAAATAGTTATTCAGAACAGTCATAGCCGAGTCATACTGTTCAAGGTAATCGTAATACTTAGCTAAATTGCGTACAGCTTCTTTGTCCTTCGGATTTTTTTCCAGCTGGGCTTTATATATGTCGATTTTTTTGGTATAAACTTTATTTCGATAGTTTGTAACAAACTGCATTAATTTTTCATATTCGGGATTGCCTTCGTACGAGTTTCCAAGTATTAAAAGCTGCTGATAAGCCTCTGCTATTCTTTTAGCTTTTATTAAAGCTTTTACTAATTTGAATCTAATCTTATTTCTATCAGGGTGAATTTTAAGAATTCTGTAATATCTGTCTATAGGATATACTTTTTCATAAGAGCGCGGATTATATTCCGTTACATACGCATGCCGGTTTGCAATATCCAATCCGTCAAGAGCTTCTTGAAAAAAGGGTTTAAAACTTAGAGATTTTTTAAAAGCGTCTCTGGCTGTTTTATAACGCGAAAGCCAAAGATTAAAATATCCGTACTTACTCCACAATCTCCAATCGTCAGGATATTTTTCAACCCATTTTTTTAGAATTTTCTCTCCTTTTTTAATATGTCCGTTATGAGCCAAGATTTCGGTATATCTGATTATTTCATCAGGTGAAGCATTCGGATCGAGTTTAAGGTATTTATCGTACCACTCTTCGGCTAAGCCCCAATTTTCCAGCCATCTGTTTGCCTTACCTATTTCTAAATAGTTATACGGATTGGAAGGATCAATTGCGATTTCCCTTTTATATCCAATAATATTTTTACGGAGAATTCTGTACCATATCTTAATAGTTCTGTCTAAATTTTCTTTGATTTTACTGTTTTTAGGATCTAATTGGAGAGCTCTTCTAAAATCTAAAACCGCTTGTTTATATTGTGATCGTGCTTCGTAAGATAAACCGCGCAAGTTATATCCTTCGGCAACTCTTGGATTTGCGGAAATATATTTGTTCAGCAAATTAATTGCTTCTCCGTATCTACCGACTTTCATATGATAAAGAGCCGCTTGTTTTAATTTTAGGCTCCTTTGTTGAGCGTTCACATTTATTGATGTGAATAATAATACTATAATTAAAAAGTAAAATCTAATTTTCATTAATAATTTGTTTTGTTGGAAAATATTTTGAATTTATCGAGAAACATTATTTGTTAATAATTCAATTAAAAATATAAATAAAGTATTTTAAAATATTAGTTTATCAAAGACTATCTATAAATACAATGAATTTTGAAATAATTACTTTAATTTATCAAAAAAATAATATAATGGTAACTATAAAAATTGTATTGATAAAATCGGCAATTTTATAATGAAGAGAAAACCGCTTTATAAATTAATACAAAGATATGTCTATAGGTAAAATAATTTGAAGCGGGAGCTTTGTATAAAGCCAGGTGAAAAAAATCGTCTGAAAATGATTTTGGGATTGTTAAATATTTAGTTTATCTGCCGGACTTTTTATTTGGTCTATTGAGTATGATGAAATGTGAGTATAAATTCGAGTTGTTTCCAATCGTTTATGGCCTAATAATTTTTGGATATAGCGAATATCAGTTCCGTCATCAAGCAAGTGAGTTGCGAAACTGTGGCGAAGTGTATGCACACTTGCTTTCTTTTTTATTCCCGCTTTTTTTAATGCGGTTTTGAAAACCGATTGAACGCTTTTAGGGCTGTACTTTCCACCGTTTTGTCCTTCAAAAATATATTCTTTTGGTTTATATACCTTATAATATTCCCGTAATAATTTAAGCACATTTTCAGAAAGCATAATGTATCTATCTTTTTTACCTTTACCTTCCCTTATATGAATTTTCATCGCTTCTGAATCGATATCTCCAATCTTTAAATTAATTAATTCACCGAGACGTAAACCGGCTGAATAAATTAATATTAAAATAGTTTTGTGCTTTAAGTTTT
>CAZXJG010000133.1:0-2212 GCA_964640985.1 uncultured Melioribacteraceae bacterium
GCCATTTCCATTTTCCGTATTATTCGTTATTAATTACAACGTTATCACAAGTTGAGCTTAATTAAATTAATATGAGATATTTTTCATCAACACCAAAATTGATTTTTTAAATATTATAAAATGAAATGAATGAAAAAACAGTTCATAAAATGGGACTCTTTATTCCTGTAAAAATTAAAGGAATAGACGAGAAATTTTATATGCAATTTGATTTAGGGATGAATATAACTGTTTTTTATGGAAGAGTTTTAAAAAAAGTTTTAAAAAACTATCCGAATTTTAAAACATCAATGTCGAAAGATGGCGTAGAATATTTAGACAATGTTCATTTGGAGCTGGCGAATAGCAAATTGAAATTATACGCTGCAAAAATAAAAATTTTATCAGGTATGGATTTTTCTAAATTAGATTCAGCTTATGTAATTGGAACTATTGGTTATGACGCAATATTAAATAGAACATTAATTTTAGATTTTAAAAAGAACAGATTCTCTATTACCGATAAAAGTATTAATAATTTAGGTTATTCTTTAAAATATATTGATTGCAGCGTTAATAAATTTCCTGTTTTTATCTCTGCTAAAATCGGCGATCAAAAAGTTAGATTTTTGTTTGATACGGGTTCAAGTATGTTTCCTGCAATAACCAGTATAAAAAAATTAAATGCAATAAAAAATGCGGGTAAGGTTGACACATTAGGTTATATTCAGGCTTGGGGCAAAGATTATAAAATTCTAAGAAGAAAATTATCAGTGCCAATTAAAATCGGGAATAATTTATTTTATGATAAATATGTTTATGCAACTGCACAAAAATCTCAACAGGTATTTAATTATTTCCCCAATTGGTACATATTTGGCATAACCGGTAATGTATTATTTGACGGTAAAGTAATAGTTATAGATACGAAAAATGATAAATTTGGAATTGTAGAGTAAATGATTTATTGTCCGGCATTAAAAAAAGCTGGGTGATAAAGAAAATACAGATGGTCAATTACAAATTGGTCTGTTTCCATTAATTTCTATCTCTGTAAATTTTCGGATGAATTTGAAAGGACTAAAAACACCATCCAATCTTGTTTTACTTGAAGGACATGAATAATCATTTATATCAAGAAAGATTCAGTTTATCAAACTATTAAAGTTAGGGATATAATTTTTGTTGAAAATTCAGGAAGTAATATTCCTAAAAAATTTGAAATTTATCAAAATTACCGGGATCCATTTAATCCCTCGACGACAATTAAATATCAAAGCAATAAATTCGGGAATGTTAAGTTAAATGTTTATGATTTACCTTGCAGTCTTCACTTCAATCGGTAAAAACTCTAAACTTTAAGCACTTATAGTATAATTAAATAAAAGGAACATTATCTAAAACGATCTGAAAAGAAAAAGATTCCTTTAGCGTAAAGATAACTTAACTTGCTGTCCAAGCCGTTTTACCTTCAGAAAAATATGTTGAATTTTTACAACAATATGAATACATTAGAATGCAAAGAAACGATTATTATTCATAGGAGAATATTATGTCTAAAACAATAACTCTTCGTTTAAGCGAAGAAAATTATAGAAAATATAAAAATCTCGCTGATAGAGATAATAGACCTATTTCTAATTTTATTGAAACTGCTGTAAAAAGATTCATTGAACATAATATTTATGTTGATGAATTTGAGATGGATGAAATTAGAAATAATACGGAACTAAACAAAAGTCTTAAAAAAGGTTTATCTGATATGAAATCAAAAAAGGGACAATTTGTTGAATAATTATAAAATCTTTAAGACAAATGAATTTATAAAAAAATTTCAAAAGATTTCTAAAAGAAGCAAATCTTTCATTGAGAAAAAGCTGGACCAATATGTCTATCCTCAATTAAAAGAAGAGCCTCATTATGGAAATAATATAAAAAAGTTAGTTGATTACAATCCGGAAATTTGGCGTTATAGGATTGGTAAATACAGATTGTTTTACATAATAGATGAATCCGATAAAATAATATATTTACTATTAATTGATTTAAGAAAAGATGTTTATTAAAAATTTTTTAGAATAAGTGTCGAAAGGTATCATATTTACTTTTACTGATACAGATATTGACGTTTCCCTTTTCGAGAGAGTTTCTTGTAGTTTCGCTATCTTAAAATCTTTCTTTGTTTCTTTATTTGGAATCTCCTTTTTTCTCAAATACAATTTTTAAGATTCCA
>CAZXJG010000133.1:2222-9237 GCA_964640985.1 uncultured Melioribacteraceae bacterium
CATTTCCAATCAAGGTTTTACATTTATATTTAAATATCTTTAGAACTTTGACCCCGAAAATTAAAGTTTTCTGCGGGATAAAATACTTCTTTCACTAAAAACAACTTCTGAAATTATTATTATCAGGTAAAATACTCCAATCCAAATTAAGCTTTCCAAATTATGCTGCAATAAATAAATAATTAAAATTACCCACGTTGTAAAACTAAGTATCAAACCCGTTAAAGGTTTCCATAAATCGATACCGATTTTTTTATTTAATCGCAGCGCAGATAAATTTATACTGGCAAAAATCAAAAGAAACGTAGCACTGGCAAAAGCGGAAATTACAGTTAGATTTGCCCAATTAACAAATAATAAGGTAACAGCAGAAATGATACAAAGGCTGACCCACGGAATGTCTTTTGTACGCTCTCTGTGATAAAACACCTTTGGTAAAGCTTTTTCTTGAGCCATTACTTTGCCTAAGCGTGCCGTACCGAATAAAGTTGCATTAATTGCCGAAGCTGTAGATAATAATGCACCTAAACCGATAAGTAAAAATCCTGCTTGTCCGAGAAATGGTTTTGCTGCTTCGGCTAAGGCATATTCTTTGTATTTACTTATTTCTGCAGGCAGTAAATTACCAACGGCAACAAAAGAAACCAATATGTAAATAATTATTGTAACAATTATTGAAATCATTATACCGCGTGGTAAATTTTTTTCAGGATTTTCCATTTCTTTTACAGCATTTGGAATAAGTTCAAAGCCCTCATAAGCTACAAAAATAAGAGCGGTACCCATCAGCAAACCGTTTCCTCCCTTATTGAACACGGGTAAAATATGACTTGTATTTATATAGAATAATCCTATAATAGCGAAAAGTGAAAGTATAATAACCTTAACCATTACAATAACATCTTCGGTGTTTCCTGCAGCTCTAACACCATAAAGATTAATTAAGAGAAATACAAGGATTATGCTTGATTCTAAAAAATGCTGCATTGCTGCAGCGTTATTAGAAGCGCCGAGCATAGCAGAGCCGTAAACACCAAAAGTAAACGAATATAACGCCAGTGTTCCGATATATCCTACTAACAAAAGCCATCCGCCAAGTCCGCCGATGTTTGGATGTTTAAAAGCGTGTTCTAAATACGTAAAACTTCCACCATCGGAGCGAAAGACCAAACCTAATTTTGAGTATGAAATGCCGGTTAATAATGCAATAATTCCGCCGATTGCAAAAGCAAAAGGTGCCGCGTTACCCGCAAGTCCTACCGATAATCCGAGTACGGAGAAAATTCCTCCTCCAACCATCCCGCCAACACCCATTGCAACTAATTCTTTGAGACCGAGTTTGTCGTTAGTGCTTTCCGATTTATTTGCTTTCATTTAATTTATCTCTTTTAATGTGAATAGTCCCGTTAATTTTTTATCATGTAAATATATCAAATACAAATTGGTTTTCTGAAATTATTTCATTTCAGAAAGTATTTCACAAATTTTATCTTGTATGCTTCTTGCCTTCGAAGCATGTCCGGTATAGTTTTGGATTAAAATTGAGAATATAATTTTATGATTATTTGCTGCGGTTAAATATCCTGATAGCGAACTTACTCCGCTTAAAGTTCCGGTTTTTGCGTGAACATTATTATAAGCCAATCCGTTTTTCATACGTCGTTTAAGTGTTCCGTCCACTCCGGCAACGGGAAAGGAATTGTAAAGAACTTGATAAAGCTGCGGCTTCTTTATATAAAAATATTTTAGAACATTGACCAATAAATTAGCGGTTATCAAATTATAACGGGATACTCCCGAACCGTCAACAATTCTATATGAAGATGGATTTAATCCTACGATGGTAATTAAACTGTCTATCATTTTAATCCCATTTTTAGCGGAAGCCGGTTTACCGAAATATTTATATGCTAAAGCACGTAAAGTCATTTCGGCACTTAAATTATCGCTGTTTTTAAGAAGATTTGTTATAACTTCGCCAAAAGGTCTGTTAAATGTTGTAATTAAATGCGCTGTGTCCGGAAGTGTTTTGTTTTCTAATAATCCGCGAAAAGTTACTCCTAATCGAAAAAAATCCTCTTTCATCAATGTGATAATATTTATCCGTATAGGCAAGATTACGTTCAAGAGTATCCGGTTCGGCATTATGTGAAAGAGTTCCGCTGATAATAAAATGATTTCCTCTCGTTATCCAATTCCGCGTAACTCTAAAATCAGAAGTATCGGAATTAACCGTTACAGCATCGTTTTCAAATGTATAATATAGTGAATGCGGAAGAATATTAACTTCAATACGTTTACCTATTTTGCCCGGCCTAACAATGATTTTTACACCCTGGTCGTTGATAACCAAAGCATTCATATAAGGGAAATCAGAAGAAGGATCATCATCCCACATCCAGCCGCTGCCCCAAAAAAGAGAATCCGTCATAGAAATATCACCATATAAATTTCCTCTTATTTCATCAATTCCAAAAGACTTTATTTTACCAACAAGAAAATCCAAATCTTCGGAATTAAAATCAGGGTTACAACCTCCAACCACGTAAAGATTGCCGTAAAGTACACCGTCATCTATTTTACCTGTATAATAAACCGATGTTTCGAAATTATAATCGGTTCCTAAAAAATAAAGAGCTGCACCGGTTGTTAATATCTTTAAATTTGAGGCGGGAAGTAACAAAAGTTTTTCATTTTTTTTAAATAATATCGAGTCTGCCGTTAAATCGTAAACTTCAATACCAATTCCTGTTGGAGTAAAAAAACTATCGGATAAAACCGAGTCAATTTTAACAACTGTGTTTTGAGAGTTAAACGGCTGAGCTAAGATTGTTGAAATAGAAATAAACAAAAAAACTATTAGTATATATTTTTTCATCTCTTTTTTACAATTTATTGATAAACCAATTAGTAAATTTATTCTAAAAATATTTAAACCGATAAAATATTACATACAATAATCATCAGCCACAACTTAAAAATACTCACGTTCTCTAAAATCTACACCTAATATTTCGGTAACAAACTTTTTTGCTTTATTGGAATCCACTTCGTTTAATCCGACAATTGTCATAACAACGTGAGCATATTTTTTTGCATTTTTAGTAAACTTAATCATTTCATCAAACATCTTTTTATCAACACGCATTAATTCGGCGTATTGTTCAGGGTCGGTTGAATTCAAACTGATTGAAACGGAATCAATTAGTCCTTTCAGCTCCGGAGTAATATCTCTTTTATTTATAAAACTCCCGTGCCCATCGGTATTCAGTCTTGTTTTCCCGCCGTTTTCTTTTACATATTCGGCAATTTTTTTAACAACATCCCAACGAATTGTCGGCTCTCCGAATCCGCAAAAAACTATTTCGTTATATTTTTTAGGATCGCCTATTTCGTCGATAAATACTTCGGCTGGTGGTTCTTCCGATTTTTTCATTTTAAGGTTATACCCTTTAACAACAGCCTCACCTTTTCTATCGCAAAAAACACAATCGGCATTACATCTATTGGTAATATTGATATAAAGGGAATTTTTTATTTTATAAGTAAAACTAAGTTTAGGTTTTTGACCAATTCCAAAAAATTTATAAACATTATAAGAAGTAGAGCGAGCAACATCTTCGACCGGCAAGTCTTTAATTTCGGCAATTTTTTCTGCAACAAGTTTAACATAAGCAGGTTCATTTCTTTGTCCACGGTGTGGAACCGGTGTTAAAAAAGGAGAATCTGTTTCTAAAAAAATATTATCGACGTGCACAGGTTTAACAATTTTTTTTAAATCGTCTGATTTTTTAAAAGTTATATTTCCCGTAAAAGAAATATAATAACCTAATTTTATTAGTTCTCTTGCTTCTAATAAGGTACCGCCAAAACAGTGGAATTGTGCCTTCAAATTTTTCCCGTTATACTCACGGGCAAAATTCATAATATCATCGCCTGCTTCACGGTTATGAATTATAACAGGTAAATTCAATTCAAGCGCAAGGTCCAATTGAGATTTGAAGGCTTTAATTTGGATATCACGAGGTGAAAAATCGTAATAATAATCTAAACCGATTTCCCCGATGGCAACAACCTTTTTGTTTTTTGCTAAGTTTTTCAACTCTCCTAATAATTTTTTATCATCCCAATCTTTTGTATCGTGTGGATGAATACCGACAGCGGCAAAAATTTCTTCATGTTTTTCAGCTAGTTCAATTGCTAAGGCTGATGTTGCAATATCCGTACCAGGCACTATTATATAATCAACACCCGATTCTTTTGCCCTGCTGAGAACATTTTCAATATCTCCATTAAAGTTTGGATAGAAAAGATGTGCGTGAGTATCAATAAACATAAAATTTTTCCTTAATTTTTACACTGAGAGAAATATTTTTTAAAAGAAATCTAAAGTTACTGAAATAAATTTGATTGGTAAAATTTTACGGTTTTGTTTAAACAAACATTTTAGAAAATCATACCGCTTACCAAAATAAATTAGTACTTAAGAATAATTGTACTTTTATTTTTTATCTGTAAATGAAACCAACACTATTTATCAACTTTTTAAATATTTTTAATGGCTGTTACGGTTGTACCATGACAGCTCACGAGAGTAAAAACTAAAATAGAGATTCCCGAAATCTGTTACTATTTAAAAACCTTCGAGGTTTCCTATTTATGGTAAGTAATTACTTGTTGGAATGCAGCGTGTAAAAACCCCGAAGGTTTATTTGAAAGGGAATTCTGTAGTTAAGATTTCGGGAATCTTTTACTTTACTATGTTCGCATATAAATAATACTAATACTATTTATCAGCTTTTTAATATTTTAAAGTTTCATTTTTCAATTTAATGGTGAGTTTGTATCAAACTAATAATCGATGAAAATATTATCTTCGCAAAAGAAGCCTTTTCTCATTTCGGTAACATTGAACTCTTACCGGGAAGAGAAATAAACAATTCGGTTTTACAAAATGCCGATATACTGATTGTCCGCTCGGTAACTAAAGTAAACAAAAATTTATTGGAGGGCAGTTCAATTAAATTTGTTGGAACCGCAACTTCCGGTACCGATCATGTTGACCGAGAATATTTAAAAGAAAAAGCAATTGCATTTGCATCGGCTCCGGGCTGCAACTCACAAGCTGTTGCCGAATATATTTTTTCCGCGATAATCCATATTGCCTATAAAAACGAAATTAAACTTATTGATAAAAGCATTGGGATAATTGGTGTTGGAAATATTGGCAGTAAAATAAATAAAATTGCTCAAAAATTTGGAATGAATACAATTAAAAACGATCCGCCGTTAAAAAGAAAATTAAAAAACGATACTTTCAAATCACTGAAGGAGGCTTTAAGTGCCGATATTATTACTTTTCATGTTCCTCTCAATATGGGAGGCATCGATAATACCTATCACTTGTTGAACAAAGAAAATTTGAATCTGCTTAAACCGGGGTCAATACTGCTTAACGCTTCGCGAGGTCCCGTAATTGATAATTTAGCTTTAAAAAAATATTTAATAGAAAAAGACAATTTATATACCGTATTGGATGTTTGGGAAAACGAACCTGCTATCGATTTAGAGCTTCTAAATTCGGTAAATATCGGAACACCGCATATTGCAGGATACTCATTTGAAGGAAAGGTAAACGGAACAGTAATGATATACAAATCCCTTTGTGATTTTCTTAACGTTCCGCCTGTATGGACACCCACAATACCCAATGTTAAAAACAGATTCACAGAATCAAAATTAAATTTAGAATTATTGGAAGATTTATATCGTTTAATTCATTATATATACCCGATTGACGAAGACAGCAGCCAGCTAAAAAAATCGGTTAAAATGTCACGTTTGAAAGCTGCGGAATATTTCGATCTATTACGAAAAAATTACAAAATGAGAAGAGAGTTCAATAGTTTCGGTTTTAATTTTTCAATATTTTAAGCAGTTATATCACTTAGAATCTGTCTCTAATATTCTATTAAGAGAAAAATTATAATAATCTTCCGATTTATCATTAATTTTGTCAATTTAAAAATTTGTGAATTAACCCATAAGTTTTAAATGTGGGTAGAGCCTTTATAATCCCTGCTTTTTTAAATCCGTTGTCTAATTGTGTAAACGGATTGAGCGCAAAGACCGGCGTTAAGTAAACCTAAAAATAAATAAAGTAAGATTTTTCTCATTTCAATTTTCCTTAAATAATTTATTGTTTAATTTAGGGGAAAAGTCAGAGAAAATATTGTTCGTGTTTATAAATAAATTGTTGTTTGTCCGTATAAAAAAATATCTTCTTTAATATTTGCCATTGATTGTTGTTGGATATATTTTTTTGGGGGAGGGATTTATTTGTTGAATAATTGTCCGAGCCTATGGACTTCGTCCATAGCTATTGGGAATTGAACTGCTCCGCAGTTCTGTGGTGGTTTTCTTTGGCATTGGTGTTGAGGAATGCACTTCGACATCCAACGAAAATATGATTGACGCTGATGTCGAATATCATTCCTCGGCACAAACCGGAATAATTTGTCTTTTCTTTCCGACTGCGAAAGCAGTTGAATTTACAATAGCCCCGAATGAAATTCGGGGGTTTGAATTAGAAAAGAAACATAACAACTGCGAACCTGTCCCGGCGTAGTTTATAACGAAGACGGAAGCAGTTGAATTTTTGAATGTTGAATTGTTTTGCAAATCGATAAATATCCGCCTCAATATTTTTTGTTTTTTGTAAAATTATTTTCGGTGATGATACACTTAATTGAACTACTTCGTAGTTCTTTGGTGGTTTTCTTTTTCTGTCTATGGACTTCGTCCATAGCTATTGTAAATTCAACTGCTTCGCAGTTCTGTGATGTTTTTCTTTAACACGGGTGTTGAGAGCATTCCTCGGCACAAACCGGAATAATTTGTCTTTTCTTTCCGACTGCGAAAGCAGTTGAATTTACAATAGCCCCGAATGAAATTCGGGGGTTTGAATTAGAAAAGAAACATAACAACTGCGAACCTGTCCCGGCGTAGTTTATAA
>CAZXJG010000134.1:0-9218 GCA_964640985.1 uncultured Melioribacteraceae bacterium
ATCAAAGATACGAAAATATTATGACATATCTAAATCTATTACCGTTTGGTTAATATAATAGATTTTCAGGGGGTGGAATAGAATATATATTATTCCACCCCCTAAAGATTTCTGTTTATTTTTATCTTTTACAGTTGATAATTCTTTTACATTTCGTGATAATTCACGAATTTTGGCAAAGGTTTCAATTATTAAAATTGTAGTTTGTGTTGCTTGCTTACTTTTAAGAATTGTAGCCCCGCCTCATCGGGATTTCACTTCGTTCAACAAACATATACAATCCTTTTTCTGTAAAAGCCTTGGGTAAAACTCTTGTTTTAGATAATTTTGTGGTGGAAAATTTCCACCGCAAACCTTCCAACTCTTCTTTTGTTATTCTAATAATATATCCATTAGGAAATTTAGCATGATTATTTTTTACGGCTTTATTAATATCTCTAGTTTCTACGCCATAAAGCCTGGCAACATCACTATCAATAATAACTTTTTCATCTCTTATTTCAATAATTAGATCTGTAATATTTTTAATCTTTAAGATATTCATTATTTGACTTCAAAATTTATTTTTCGCTTAATAAATATTCTAAATTTGATTTTGGAGTTTAATGCTTAAAACATTCGTTAGGCATTAATACTGTAATTCATCAATCATAATTCGTCATTTTTCAATCCAGCTTCCACGAACAAAATGACACCGAAGCAAATAACTTAATGACAAAATATTGAAAAACCAAAAAAACTCACTTTTCACATCCATTCTACCACGGTCTAAACACAATCCCAACTCAAATAATTATGTGACAGCATCCCTGTGAAAAAGCAATGAAATGTTGGAATAGTGGAAATGTAATGTCATTATTCCATTTTCCCATTATTCCTTCACTTTCCTATTCTTTTCGTCAGTCTTTTTCAATTTAACAAAAGATCGTTAGTAATTGTTAATTACTAATTGCTAATTATTCAAACAAAGTACTGATGACAGTAAAAAAAACACTGTCATATCTTCCGAAGGAATGCCTGCGGCAGAAGGAGTGAAGCGACTGTCCATAGGACTCCTTTGGAGAAAATGACAGAACGCTTAAAAACGATTTCAACTGAGTAATTTCATCTGCCTCCGCTCTCTGCTACACCGAGACAAGAAGACAATCAGAATAATTCGGAAAAATTAAACTAATCTAATTAAAATCTTTTGTAATTTTTTATCAAAAGTAAAGATATCAGCTTTCCAAATTTGATTATAGGCTATAAGTAATGAATCTGCAAAATCTAAATTATATTTACTATAATAATGAAGGGAAGCAATTATTAATTGCTTATCATTTAACATAATAGTGGGACCCTCGAATAAAATAGAAAGAACATTTTCAATTTTATCTTTTGGTACGGTATAAACTTTCTCTAACACATATACTATTTCAGCAACAATCTCAGTAGGTATATAAACTTCATTATCACCTATTATTTTAACTGCCTTTACAAAAAATGATTTATCATCTTTTAATAAGTACCTAAGAATTATATTAGCATCCGCTATTTTCATATTTTTCACTAATTGCTAAATTCCAAGCGTCTTTTTCTTTTTTCCACAAATTTGTGTTTTTATATTCAGCAAGCATACCTGCAGCCAAGTTAAATTTTTGATGACCTGACTTTTTTGTTAGTTCATTAATCTTTAACGTTATCTCAACATTTTTACCTTTATAATTATCTAATTCCTTTATTCTCAACATAGAAGATTTAATTCGTCTTCTAATTTTAATTTTTTCCATTTTAACTCATCCTATTTTGTAGTGATAAATTTAATGTTTTTACCTCTGACTATCAATTAAAGATTACAGGTAAGTAAAAATAAAATGACATTAGGCGCTTAATAAAAAGCTTTTACTACTCCGTTGTGGCTCTGTACGAAAATTTGGTTGTGTAAAACCGATTTAGTTAATAAAATAGTTCTTAGGCTACCCCATAATTATTTTACCAAACAAAGTACTAATTACAACAAAACACACACATTGTCATATCTTCCGAAGGAATTCCTGCGGCAGAAGGAGTAAAACGACTGTCCATAGGACTCCTTTGGAGAGATATCCCTTAAAAGTACTCCAGTGTTTTAATCATACATAGTTACATTTTCTAATTAAAACAATTGTTGAGCAATCATATTCTGCACCATTGGTTTCGTTAACTCACCTCCCCCGACTGTCCATTAGAGATGAACAGCTTAAGCTCCTCTCTTTTTAAGAGATGGGTTTGCCCGAAGGACTCTTACAGAGGGGTGAGTTCAAAAGTTATGCAACATTACAAATATGACTTGACACTAATTCTTGCTATAGTTTTGCAAATTGTTTTTTATTAATTTTCGGCTATACTACACGTATCACAATTACGCCAATTAGCGTAACGCCTTAAGGCGTAATTATAAATTCCGAATTAAAAACAACTTAAAAATCGGGTCTGAAAACTCATATCGATTATTAATATTTTCAATAATCCCTTCGTTAATAAAAGTAGAAATAGCCTTTTGTGTAGTAGAATATGCTCCTAAATTATATTTTAATACTATTTCCTTTGAAAAAATTTTATTAGGATTATTTGAAAGCGCTAGCAATAACTTTTTCCTTTAGTTAGTCTGTTTAGAAGTAAGCTCCCAATAGTAATCTGATTTTAACTCAATAATTGTCTTTATCGCATCATCAACATGTTTCTTTGTAATCTTTTCTTTTTTGTTGATAACTTGCTGCCATATCTCAGCGGCAATAAATTGAATGTAGTATGGTATCGAATTAATTGTTTTAATAATGTATTCGGCAACTTCTAACGAAACACTTATTTTATCCTTAGAAAATTGATTACGTAAATAATTAATAGAATGCTTTTCATCAATCGTATCCAGATTCATTAACATAGCAGAATTATAGAATGCTCTGTTTTTATTCGAGAACATATCTTTCAACAAATGTGTTTTACTGCCAAGGAACAAATAGGAAACATTTTTGTGATGCTGTATTAAACTGCGTAGAATTTTTTCAAAGGATTCGCCGTTCAGTTTTGTGATCTCCTGAAATTCATCAAATGCAATAATCCAGCGTTTTTTTGTCGATGAGAATTTTGCCGGTAGATTAATTACATCTTCAAGTGTTTCAACTTTTTCGGCACCCTCAATCCAAGAAAAAGAAAATTCCGGATTACCGAGATTATTAAAACTCACACTCGGAACAATGCCGCGAATAAGTTTGCTAAGTTTCCTTACGGTTTTTTCCAGAGTATTTTTTTCATTTTCTACAACAGCTTTTGAATAATTCTTAATGAATATCTCTTTCGAATAAATACTCATAAAATCTAGGTAAACAGTAACAAATCCTTCAGCCTTTAATTCTTTTAAAGCTTTTTTTACTAAAGATGATTTTCCATATCTTCTCGGAGCATATAAGACTAAATTATTTCCACCTTTAAGCGTTGATTTTATTTGAGACAGTTCGGTTTCTCTATCATAAAAATATTCGCCCTCAACAATTTGCCCATACTTAAAAGGATTCATTTGCGTACCATAAAATAATTGATAGAAACATCAAAAAGATCTCATTCCTGCAATACCGAGCATGTGGTTAATTTGTTAAATATTGTTAGTAATTAGAATTTTTTTTAATAGACTGCCAAAGTAAAATAACAAAGGGATGTTGGAATAATGATTTTATTAAGGGGGTGGAATAGATTAACTTGCATATAATACAAGAATAAATAACTGTTATTTAGGATGTTGTAATTCGATAACTTATTTTATTCCACCCCCTAAACCAATTAGTCAATCCCAAACGGTTTCAATTTTTTAGGATTAAAAATTATTTCCATTATTCCTTCACTTTCCTATTCTTTTCGTCAGTCTTTTTCAATTTAACAAAAGATCGTTAGTAATTGTTAATTACTAATTGCTAATTATTCAAACAAAGTACTGATGACAGTAAAAAAAACATTGTCATATCTTCCGAAGGAATGCCTGCGGCAGAAGGAGTGAAGCGACTGTCCCATAGGACTCCTTCGGAGAGATACCCCTTGAGACTCAGCACAATTCAAGAGATTTCTCCTCTCCCGACAAAAAACGTCGGGATCGTTCTCCCAAAGGGACTCCCTTGGAGGAAATGACAGAATATTTTAATTGAAAATTACTCCAATACTTCCCAATAACCGCCTTTTGCAGGCCCAATACGCTTTAAAAGATTTATTGCTTTTAATTTAGATATATTTTCCTTTGTGATATACCCACTTTTAAAGAAAGCATTGAAGTTGTTATTTTGCTATTTTATTTTATTAAATTCAATATTTCAATTTGATTATTGGTGACCTTACTAAAAATTGTTACTAAAAATCCTTTCTCTAATGACTCAAAACAATATTTTTATTACTGAATCATTCGAACTTCTATAGTGTTTACATTCGCTAAGTGAACCCTGTGAAATATTATAATTAAGCAACTTTATTAAATTTAATAAAACCTAACAATACGCCATCTTTTTCTGCTGAACTAATAATACTTTCAACAATTTTTACATTTTCGAATTCAATAAAAGAATCACCACATTGGTTACAAACAAAAGCCGGTACATCACGAATAACCAAAAGGTTTTCTCCCTTTGCAAAAGGTAAATTTGTTTTACCTTCTTTCATTTCGCCTTTACATAATGGACAAGTCATTTTTTTCTTCTCCTTTTTTTAAAACCAATCTCCCATTCTGAAAGATTTGGTTCATATACTGTTATTATCCAAAGCATGTAATTTTTTACATCTATAGCAACAACAATGTGCAAGTATCTATTCTTTGATGTTCTTCCTAAAACCAAATAGCTAGGTAATGGGAAATCATCCTCATAATTAGCTATTATCTCACAATTATTAAGCACTTCTTTAATTTCATCAGCAGATATCTTTCTCTCTTGCATTCTTATTACTGAATGTGCTTTAAATGCAATTTTACTTTTTTTTGCTAACTTATATATTAATCCTATATCCACAAATGTAGTTTTTTATGTTGTTTTATTGTTTTAAGTATCAAATTTAGGGGGTGGAATAATAGGTTATACATTTATTAAATATTAAGTTATTATTCTATTCCACGGGTAAACTTGATAAGATTTAGCTTTTCCATCTTTTAATGGCTGGATATTTATAATTTCTTCAATTTCCTCTATCGTTAAAATATGATGATCTCCTCTGATTCTTTCAATAAAATTAAGAGATAATAATAATTTTCGCAAGTCAGAAAATTTAATATTATTGTCAGATGTACCGGAAAGTATTTTGCTAATCAGTTTCTTATTCATAATGTAGTTAAACTACTAAAATAAACCATTAAATCTTAGAAATTCAACAACCTTATTAATATTTTTAGTTATGCCGCTTCCTTTACTATCATTCAAAATTCCAGCCCTTCGTACCGCAAAGGAAACGAAAAAGACTTCCCATACTCTCATTTTCCCATATTATCTATTCTTTTTGTATCAGTCTTTTTTAATTTATCAAAAGATCGTTAGTAATTGTTAATTGATAATTACTAATTGCTAATTATTCAAACAAAGTACTGATGACAACAAAAAAACACGCTTGTCATATCTTTCAAAGGAATGCCTGCGGCAGAATCCCCGAAGGGGTGAGATATCTATTAAACTCCAACACAATCTGTTAACCTGCTAATCTGCCAACCTGTTAATTTGCCAAACATTCCTTAATTTATTTCCAGATTTTCTCTTTTTATTGCTTTTAATCATCTCGCACTCAATTTTTTGAAGTTCAACAATAACTTTCAATTTTTCTTCGTAAGACATTTTCGCACGTTTTTTATGATAAACAGCTTTTGATTCGGCAATAAGTGAAAGATAATTTTCATTCATTTTCTTCACCTTTGATCTTTTTATATGCTTCTAACAAATTAAAACGCCCAATAATTTCATAAAATTTATCTTTATTGTATTCAGCCTCAGTTAAAAACCTTGCAAATCTCTCTTTATCAGTTAATCTACCTGTTTGAAGCATAATTGCCATTAAATATTCCGGCTTTAAAATGTATGTAATCTCATCAAAAATAGTAATTTCAACAGAATTTTCTAATGCTTCTTCAACAAGTTTATTGTAAACTAAAAGAAATTGAACAGGAATACCTTCAATAATAATATGCTCATTTTCTAATTGGTAAC
The DNA here is from genome assembly GCA_964640985.1 of uncultured Melioribacteraceae bacterium. Taxonomy (GTDB): domain Bacteria; phylum Bacteroidota; class Ignavibacteria; order Ignavibacteriales; family Melioribacteraceae; genus CAZXJG01. Next base: position 6,183 of record CAZXJG010000134.1, read on the forward strand.
CGCTTTTTTTTGCCCATTCATATAAATTAGAGAGTGGGTTCAAAATATTTTCATCGCCAGAAAGATGTACAATTAAATCTAAATCATAAGTAACAGATGGTTCTATATAATAAAATTGTGCCATTCCGCCTGCTATTGCATATTTTTTTATTATACCTATTTCCACTAAGTTATTTATTATTTTTAATGTTTTCTGCATATTATAGAATTAAAAGTTATCAGACAGTTACCTTTTGACAACACGATACAATAAATGACAGCGAAGCAAATGGCTTAATGATAGCATAATTGACAATTGATAATTTTTAATGATATGATTGAAAGAGACTAAAAATTCACTTATACTGCTACGGGTTTGAGAATATAGATTTTAGCAATTTCAAGTGCTCTATTAATATCTCCATTACAAAGTGCCTCTCTAACATCATCTAATCTGTACGCGTCATCAAGAGATAAATAAGGTGACCAACTCTCGCCGGTTTCAAGTAATTCCACATTAACTTCAGCTAAATGATTTCCTTCTCGTACAATTTTTATATGTTGTCTTTTTTTTATTTCTTCCTCCTTTTAAAGTCTGATGTCCAATACTCCGGATCAGGTCGATATGCTGTAACCAAAACAGCCGGAGAATCTGCTTTTTTAGGGATGCCCCAAACAACATGAATAGGATTGTTTTTAAGATCGTACTGCAAAACAAGTACGCAGGGTCCCTTTAAATATTCCGGATACTCTTTTATAACCACTGATTCATTTATAGTTCCCAACACTTAGAAACGATTTCAACTGAGTAATTTCATCTGTCTTCACTACGCCGTGGCAAAAAGGCAATCAGAATAATTAACAAAAATAAATACCAATTTGCTTACTTTTCTTATTCCTTAATTTCATATAGAATAATAATCGTATCTTCAATTTTTCCAAAATCTTTATCGGCTGTGATTAATGGACAGTTAATATATTTTGATGTAGCTGCAATAATAGCATCAGGTAACTTCAAATTGTATTTTTTTCTAAATAATACTGCGTTATTCTTTATTTCGCTGTTAATATCAAAAACCGTACATTCCGAAATAAATTTTTAATGATTTTAAGAGAATCTTGAGGCAAACCTTTATAGCTAAGTAATTCTAATTCAGTAATAAATGAAATATTAATAATTTGGTCATTTAGTATATCAGCAAGACGTTTATCGCCGGCGAGTAAGTATAAAACTATATTAGTATCTAAAAGATAACTATTCCCACTCATCTCTCAATTCTTTCTGAATAATTACCGGATCTTGTTTTAATTTTATTTTACCGCAATATTTTTTTGCTTTTATTCCTTTAGATTTTATCGATTCAAGTTTCTTTTTATAAGATTCTTTCCTATCCCTTTTTCTAATAACTACAGGTGTCATTTTTTACCTTACAAATATTTTTTAATATTTTAGCATTTAATAAAGTATCACCAATATAACGATTATATCTGTGAATTATAGGGTTCACCTTTTAATCCAAAAGATTCCGAACGAGCCTCTCTCCGCCGTGGCGGAATATATCCAGCAATTCGGGGTCAAATATTTTGTCCCAAGGGAATTCCGCGAATAACACAAAATATTATTCTGTGCTACGCATATTTTGTTAAATTTAACCGGGAAAATATTTTTCTCAATTGTTATAATCAATTGTTTTTATTGATTTTAATTTTGCCCCCGAATCGTTGAATATCTTTTAAATTTCACACAATAAGAGGGCTTTCTCTTCCGACAAAAAACGTCGGGATCGTTCGAAATAACAGGACAATAAAAGAGATTTCTCTCCCGATTCATTTATTATTTTAAGATCAATAGGTTTACCCCGTATCTTTTTGCGGAGTGAAACAAAAAAAGGTTCAATTTTGCCAACGGATAAAGATATATGCGAGAGTAATTGTTGCTAATACTCGTCATGAAATTGACTTTACTATTGAGTGTGTGTTGATTTCTTTATACATAAAGTAGGAGATAGGAGCTAGAAATTAGAAGTTAGTAAAAAGAACCGTCTTTATTAAGCATACGCTAATTTGCCTTTAGGATTTGGAATTCCCCTTCCTAATTCTTCAGCAACTTCTATCCACTCTTTAATAACAATTTCTGCATTTTTTAATGCAATTGACGGTGATTCCCCATCAGCCATACAGCCCTGGCAGTTCGGGGACTTCAGCAATGTATTTTTCATAGAACATTTGCTTGTAAAAAGTATCCCAATACTTAATTAGAGTAACGTTACGCACAGATGCGTTACGCTTTAAAGCGTAATTTCAAATATTTCTTGAAAAGGGGATCGGAAAATTGAAAACCGCTTTGCTCTTTTTCTACTATACCTTCATCTATCAGCTTACTAATTGCTCGCTGTGTACTTGAAGCAGATGATAATCTATGTTGTTCGGCATACTTTTTAGAATAGACTTCACTTCCGGTTTCTATCAACGCTAGCAATAATTTTTTCTGATACTGCGATAATTTATCGTATAGTTCTAAATAGTAATCCGATTGTCCGGCTATGATTCTATCAATCGCTTTATTAATATCTTCATTTTCAATTTTATTTTTAGAACTAATAACACTCTGCCATAATTCTGATGATAAAAACTGAACATAAAAAGGGATATTTTCAGTCACTCCCAACATATATTTAATATGTTCATCTGAAATTTCAATGTTAAATTTTTTGAATCTGCTTTTAATAAAGTTTGTGTTTTCCTTTTCAGAAATTTTCTTAAGTTTAACAAACTTCCCTACATTATAGAATGCTCTTGATTTATCCCGGAACATATTAAGTAGTAAATGTGTTTTGCTGCCGAGAAACAGATATGTAACATTTTGATGAAATTGAATGTTTGCGCGTAATTCTTTTTCGAAATTTTCACCGTTAAGTTTGTTTATTTCTTGAAATTCATCAAAAACAATAATCCATTTTTCTTTTTTACCGCCCCATTTTTCGGGTAAATTTACAACATCTTCAAAATTAGTATCTGAGTCCCTTTCACTTATACCCAATTCAAAAGAGGGATTGC
>CAZXJG010000135.1:0-8648 GCA_964640985.1 uncultured Melioribacteraceae bacterium
GTCCCGATGCTTTGGGCTTAGCAACACCTACCGCCATTATGGTTGCCACCGGTCTTGGTGCTCAAAATGGAATCTTATATAAAAATGCCACTGCACTTGAGCAAGCAGCCAAGCTTAGAGCTATTATATTCGACAAAACAGGCACGCTTACAGAAGGAAAGCCGCAGGTAGTAGAAATAAAAACTGCAAGTAAGGAATTAAATGAAGATGAATTTCTAAAGCTTGTAGCTTCAGCCGAACAATCATCGGAGCATCCTCTGGCACAAGCGGTTGTTGATAAAGCAAAAACTAAGAAACTTAATCTTGTAGCAACCTCCGGCTTCAATGCAATCCCGGGTCATGGTATGAAATCGATAGTGGAAGGAAAAAATTTACTTGTCGGCAACAGAAAGTTGATGCGGGATAATCAAATTTCTATGGATGGTTTTGGTGAGACTGCTGCTTCACTTGAAGGTGCCGGAAGAACAGTTATTTACGCCGCATTTGATGGAAAATTTGCAGGTCTAATTGCAATTGCAGATGCAGTACGCACAAATGCAAAATTTGCAGTAGAAAAGTTGAACGAGATGGGTGTACAGGTAGCCATGCTTACCGGCGATAATCGTGCGACTGCGGAACGTATTGCCGGAGAGCTCGGAATAAAAACTGTTTTTGCTGAAGTACTTCCCGGTCAGAAAGCCGATAAGGTTAAAGAACTACAATCACAGGGAAAACTTGTGGCTATGGTTGGAGACGGAATTAACGATGCGCCGGCTCTTGCTCAAGCCGATGTTGGTATCGCTATTGGAGCAGGTAGTGATGTAGCAATGGAAACCGCAGATGTTGTGTTAATGAAATCCGATCCGTTTGATGTGATTGGAGCCATAAATTTAAGCCGCGCTACACTACGCAAAATGCATCAAAATCTTTGGTGGGCAACAGGTTATAATACCATTGCTTTCCCTATTGCTGCAGGAGTGTTCTATCCATCGTTGGGATTTGTGTTGCGCCCGGAAGCTGCAGCAGTTTCTATGTCCGGTTCTTCTTTGATCGTTGCATTAAATGCTCTTTTATTAAAGAGAACTAAATTGGCAGGTATCAAAGTAAAGGGATAATTTATTTCTATGGAAATGAATGGAGCTCAACACTCATTGCTTGAATAAGAATTTCATTGGATAAACCATAAATAAAGTTATCTGAAAATCAGATCAGTTTAATTTCTCTAAGAATAGAGATTATGAGGAAGATGTAATACATTAATTATGGTATAATTGGAGTTATGTCGAATAATTTAATATTGATAAAAAATTTAGTTTAATATTTTAGTTCTTTTTTCATTATTTCATATTGTTCTTTATCAATTTCGCCCTTTGCGTAACGTTTTTTAAGTATATCTAAAGCATCTTCACGGGGCGGATAGTAATCCCTCGGCGGACGATTTCTGGTGTTATTGACAACAGTAATAACACCCCAAATAACAACGCCAATTATAATTAACCAAAAAATCCATCCAAACCACATACCGCCAAATCCCATACCTCCCATTCCATTCATCATTTTCATTCTCCTTTTTTATTATTAAATATTAAAATAATTTTTCAAATTTTATTTGGGCGGTTTTTACCCGCCCTTTGAATATTTATTACATTTAACTAAACTTATTTTCTGTCCCTCATCATACCACCGCTATTCCTGTTCATCGTACCATTCATCATTCCGCCGTCATTCATCATTCTTCCCATATTTTCGTTCATCATTCCACGCATGTTTTCATTCATCATACCTCTCGTATTTCCGTTCATCATGTTGCCCATACCGGCACCGTTCATCATACCATTCCCGAATTCGGTACATTGAGAAGCAAATCCACGGTAATAAGTCAATTGCTCTTTGGTAAATACTTCATTGATTTCAGCCTTTGCATCTATACGTAAAGCGAATATTTTATTTTTCAATGCATTTATTTTCGCATAATCTTCTTTTAACTTAGCTGCATTGAAATTTGTTCCGGAGTTGTAAGTCCGTATTTCAATTCTTAAAGAGTTTATCTTTTGACGAAGAGGAAGAACCCTCTTATTATATTCTGCTCTAATATTATTGATTTTATTTGATTGAGTATCCGTCAGTCTATACTCCTTCGGCACATTTGAATTCGAATATCCGCCGCCGCAGTTTTGCATCATATTCCCTTGTGAAAATGCAGTTGATGAAAACATAAGCAAGCCGAATATTGCAACGGTTAAAACAGATAATGATTCTTTTAAGTTTAACATTTTTTACTCCTTTGTTTGTTATTGTTTATTTATTTAATTCCGGAATTTTTTTTCTGCAATAATTACAAATTTTACTATTTGCTTCTATAATTTTGCCACAGAAAGGGCAATTGATTTTTAATTTAAAATTGCATTCGGGACAGCGTAAATAAGTATCTAAAACTTCAGCTCCACATTTGGGACATTTATTTTTTTGCTTAGCAAAAGAAAAGTAATGCAATATTTTTTTTTGATTTATCATAATAAGTATCCAAAATAAACTATCATGGAAATTGTCAATATTCTTAATTCATTTAGGGGGTGGAATAATATGTTATACATTTATTAAATATTTAGGGGGTGGGATAAGTTGTTCTATCCAACCCCCTAAAGTTATTCTATTCCACCCCCTTAATGTTTTGTCCATTTTTTAATTTCCTTTTCATTGTATATCCAAATTGAGTGCCAAACTAATTTTTATTCTTTTTCCCGTAAAAAGCTTTCAATATGTGAAAACATAATTAATACTTTTACGAAGTTTTTTATCTTCAATTTATAATTTATGATAAATAAAATATCCATTAACCCTTTATTTTATAGGTATTACAAGCTACTTGCAAATTTATCTTGCGGAGAAAAGTACATACGAATTGAAAGCGGCAGATATTTTAATTTTATTAGAATATTTGAGAAATGACGGTTCGGTTAGAGTTGGGGAAGATTTTAATTTTATTGGATGCGAAATTATTTCGCAATATTTAGGGGGTGGAATAAAATAAGTTATTGAATTACAACTCCTAAAGTATTTAATAACAGTTATTTATTCTTGTATTATATGCAAGTTATTCTATTCCACCCCCTTAACAAATTAAATAGGCGGGTGCGATATTTTTTCGCATCACTTTATTTGCAGTTCTTTTAGTTTGTATTGAAGTCCGCGCCTCGTAATTCCCAATAATTTTGCAGCTTGAGTAATATTATGGTTAGTCTGTTCCAAAGTTTTAATAATTAATTCTTTTTCTACATCTTTTATAAGTCTGCCTGCTAAATTATCAAATGCATCGTCAACTTCTCCATCAGCGTTATTTTTCAACGCATTTGGAAGAGCATCAGGTGTTATCATATCTTCACGTGAAATAATTACTGCACGCTCAATTACGTTTTCCAATTCTCTTACGTTACCGGGCCACTGATACCGCAAAAGCATATCAATAGCCGAAGGCACAAACCCTTTAATTAACCTGTTGTTTTTTTTCGCATATTTCTTTAAAAAATAATCGGCAAGCAACGGTAAGTCTTCTCTTCTTTCTCTAAGAGGCGGAAGGTCAATGGGCACAACACTCAGTCTAAAAAACAAATCTTTTCTGAACCGCCCTTTTTCAACTTCTTCTTCAAGATTTTTATTTGTCGCAGCAATTATGCGTACGTTTACTTTAATAGTTTTATTCCCGCCAAGCCTTTCGAACTCGCCTTCCTGCAAAGCACGAAGAATTTTAGCTTGCGTAGAAACAGACATATCGCCGATTTCATCCAAAAAAAGTGTTCCGTTGTTTGCCTGTTCAAAACGTCCTTCCCTTTTAGAATGCGCACCTGTAAACGCTCCCTTTTCGTGTCCAAACAGTTCACTTTCCAACAGATTTTCTGCAAGAGCCGCACAGTTAACTTTGATAAACGGTTTATCTTTACGCAGACTGTTTTTATGAATTGCTTCGGCAACAAGCTCTTTACCGGAACCGCTTTCTCCTAAAATTAAAATTGTTGCGTCGCTTGGTGCGGTAAGTGCAATTGTTTCAAAAATATCTCTCATTTTTTTGCTTTTTCCGATAATGGAACTAAAGTCGAATTCACGGTCAACCCGTTCTTTGAAAATCTTATCGTCAATTTTCAACGTTTGAGAATTCAGCACTTTATCGATAGTTTGAATAACCTTTTCGATATCCAGCGGTTTCATTAGATAATCTATTGCACCTAATTTTAAAGCTTCAATAGCAGTTTGAACGGAAGCATAAGCAGTCATAATTAAAACCGGAATAGCAGGACTTATTTTTTTTATTCGTTTTAATGCTTCAACTCCGTCCATATTTTTCATTTTTAGATCGAGCATTATTAGATCAAAAAATCTTTTTTCAACCATGGCAACTGCCTCGCTGCCGTCTGATGCTTCAAAAATCTCATATCCGCGTTCTAAAAGCGTAACTTTTATCATAATACGGTGACCGGCATCGTCATCTACAATTAAAATTTTTTTTGCTTCTTTGTCCATTTATTATACGCTTGCTTTTGGAAGAAAAATCTTAAATTCAGTTCCTTTCCCTATTTCGCTTTTTACATCAATTTTACCGCTATGGTTTTCAATTATACGGAAAACAATTGCAAGTCCCAAACCGGTACCGCCTTTTTTTGAAGTAAAAAACGGATCGAAAATATGCGGAAGATTTTCCAACTCAATGCCTTTCCCGGTATCGGCTACAATGATTTCAATCATTTCCCCTTTCAGAGAAACCTCGATATTTAACTTACCGTTCTTATTCATTGCGTCTACTGCATTGATAAATAAATTAAGCATAGCCTGGGTTAAAAGGTCGGAATCACCTAAAATAAAAGGCAAATCCTCTTCAAACTTTTTTTGAATAATAATGTTTTTATCTATTGCATCGGATTGAATCAGCTTTAACGAATGTTCAATCAGTTGACGGGCATCGATTTTTTTAAGATTCGGCTCGAACGGTTTTGCGAAATTTAATAAATCTTGAATTACACGGTTTAGCCGGTCTACCTCGCCTACCATAACTTCGGCGTAATTCCAATCTTCCGAATCACGTTTAAATTTATTCCGGAAATACAAAGCAAAACCTTTAATGGAACTAAGCGGATTGCGGATTTCATGAGCAATGCCGGCAGCCATACGTCCTAAACTAGCTAACCTTTCGGAACGTTCTATTTTCTTTTCCAACAATTTGATCTCTCGTAGATCGCGCAGTATTATTACGGCACCGATAACTTCTCCATTTTCGTTTTTCAACCTACTAGATGTAACACTTAAAGGAATTACTTTTCCATTGTTTAAAGTACAATCAATCTGTCTGACAATATTTTCGTCTGTCGGCGCTATGATATTATTTAAATCACACTTTTTCAGAACCTCGCCGAGATATTTGCCCTTTAAATCCAAATGATTCAGTCCGAGTAAATCGGCAGCATATTTGTTAACCGTTTCAATTTTCCCTTCATTATCTAAAGAAAACAATCCGTTAGGCATACCATCTACTATATTGCGAGCATAAGTTTCCATGTTTTTCAAAGTGTTGTTTACTACATAATAATTTTGAAGTATAAGAAGAAAATAAAAAGATGCAGAACCTAATATAAGCAATATAGCCGCTGAAATTAGTGCCCTACGAATATCTGAAGATTGAGCCTGGCGATATTCCGTTAATTTAAAACTTAAAATTATGTACTCTTTTTTCATTGACGAAAAATTGTTTCCTCCTCTATACATCATTCCCCCCATCATTCCGTTCATTCTTGAATGCTTCGAGGAAGATACAGGTTCGAATTTTTTAACAATTTGAAAAACATTTACACCTGCGCTGTTTTTAACTATTCCGTATACAACTTTATTATCATTTTTTAATTTTGAAAATCCGGTTACTCTTTCTCCAATCATTTTAGGCGTTCCGGCAGCGAGTATTCTTCCGTTTTTATCAACAAGGAGAATTTGACTGATATTCGGTCCTTTTGCGGTTTCTTCAATTAAAGTTTGAACTTGACTTTCTCCCCACATCATTTCCATCATTCCTGTTCTCGCACCCGACTCTATTGCACGTATTAATGTAACACCTTCTGAAAAAAGGTGCTTTTTTAAAAGGTCTTCTTCATGATTGTAATTCATATAAGTTTGAAAACCGACAATTATTAAAAGGAGAAAAGATGCAGCCCCTAATGCTACTATCGGATAAGATAAATTTTTTCTTTTAAATATTTTCATAATTCAAATATAATATGGACGTAGATTAATTAAAATTATTTTAACACAGCCTTAAATATATTAATAATTATTTTGACTCTTTTCCATAAATAACAAATATCACGCCAACTCTAACTATGGTAAATACCGATAATCAAAAATAGATGCCGCGTCAGTTCAAAATATATCTAAAAATGATAAAAAGATTATGAAATAATAACCCAAACGTTTTCATGTAAAAATGGATTTTCATAATCTGTGAGAATCTATCTCGGCGTAGTTCCGCATTGACAGGATGAATGAATCTGAGGAATCTGTGGTAAAAAAGAAACCACAGATTAAACTGCTTCTTGTTATTCCGATTTTATGGAGAATAGTTTTTGTTGAACTAAGTTTTTATCGATTCCATTCCAATTTTTAATTATTTTAGACAGTGGTGTGTTGAGAAAATTATCCCTAATAAAAAAATAAAATTAAGAATTAATTCAACTCATTTCCTTATTTTTACTGTTCAAATTTTAATTAAAAATAACGGGGAAAAGTTACGAATGCATTTTAATATAAGAACGCATACATGCGGAGAGTTACGGGAAAAGAATATAGGCGAAAAAGTTGTATTAAACGGATGGGTAGACAACCGCCGCGATCTCGGTGGGGTTATATTCATAGATCTCAGGGACCGATATGGAATTACCCAGATTGTTTTTGAGCCGTCTTACAGTGAAGAATCGCATCAACTTGCAAAGCGCTTAAGAAATGAGTTTGTAATTTCTGTTGAGGGAAAAGTCCGCAGACGTCCTGAAGATACGGAAAACGCAGCCTTAAAAACGGGAATGGTTGATTTGATGGTTGACAAATTGGTAATACTTAACGAAGCCATTACTCCGCCATTTGAAATTAGCAACGACATCGATGTAAACGAAGACTTAAGATTAAAATATAGATACCTTGATCTTCGCAGACCCAAAATGCAGCGTAACATCCTATTGAGGCATAAAGTTTATCAAATTGTTAGAAAATATTTTGATGAAAATAATTTTGTAGAAATTGAAACACCGTTTTTGATGAAAAGCACACCGGAAGGAGCAAGGGATTTTCTTGTGCCGAGTAGACTGCATAAAGGAAAATTTTATGCGCTTCCACAATCTCCCCAAACGTATAAACAATTACTCATGGTTTCGGGTTTCGACAGGTACTTTCAAGTTGTTAAGTGTTTCAGAGATGAAGATTTACGTGCCGACCGTCAGCCTGAATTTACACAAATTGATGTTGAAATGTCATTTGTCGACACGGAAAATATTTTTACGATTGTAGAAGGTCTGATGGATAAATTATTTAAAGAAGTGATGAACTACGATGTTCAACTGCCTCTGCCGAGATTAACTTTTAACGAGGCTATGGAAAAATACGGCAGCGATAAACCCGACCTTCGTTTCGGACTTGAGATGACAACGCTGAACGATGTATTTATGAATTCTGAATTTAGAGTATTCAAAGATGCGGTTAACAATAACGGTATTATTACCGGATTATTAGCCGAGAAATGCGGCAGCTATACAAGAAACCAACTTGATGTATTGACGGCTTTTGTAAAAAAACTTGGTGCCGGCGGTTTAATTTGGATGCGCGTAAAAGAAAATGGACTTGAAGCACCGATTGCAAAATTTTTATCCGACAAAGAAAAAAACGGCATAATTGAAAAGTTAAATGCTAAAGCCGGTGACCTTTTGTTTATAATTTCCGGACCAAAAATAAAAGCTTTAACAATAATGGGTAACTTACGTTTGGAAATGGCAAGAAGATTAGATTTAATAAAAGAAGATTTACCCCCTGCTCTTTTATGGGTTACCGATTTCCCGCTGTTAGAATGGGATGAACAAACACAAAGATATTACGCAATGCATCATCCATTTACATCTCCTCGTCTTGAAGATATTAAATTGTTAGACAGCGACCCCGGCAAAGTTCGTGCGCGTGCTTACGATTTAGTGTTAAACGGAAATGAAATTGCCGGCGGAAGTATTAGAATTCATCAAACTAAATTGCAGGCAAAAATGTTTAAAACCTTAGGCATTATGGAAGATGAAGCAGAAGAAAAATTCGGTTTTCTTATGAATGCTTTTAAATACGGCGCTCCACCGCATGGAGGAATTGCTTTCGGTTTCGATAGAATGATTATGTTGTTTGCTAAAGAAAAATCAATACGTGACGTAATGGCTTTCCCGAAAACTACAAGTGCAATTTCACTTATGGATAATTCTCCATCTCATGTTAGCGAAGAACAGCTAAGAGAATTACACATTAAATTAAGAGGCTGATTTTAATCGTTCCTAAGTTGAACGATTGTTAATGTAAATTCAATAGTGCAATGTTGCTTACCAACTTCTGACTTCCGACTTCTATCTTCTAACTTGCGGTTTACGTACTATGAATAATATTATATAACGCAG
>CAZXJG010000135.1:8658-9207 GCA_964640985.1 uncultured Melioribacteraceae bacterium
TTGCTATTGACATATTTAATTAATTAAAAAATTGATGGAGATTCCCGAAATCTTTAACTTTGCCGTCACAACGTGAAAAGATTTTAGAGATATTAAAGCTTCTACAAAATTCACTTTTCTTTATAGTATTAACACTTAAATCTTTGTTTTTCCCCGTAAAGAAAACAGGAGAAAATTAATTAGAATATAATTTTGCAAAACATACCCAGAAAGTAGAAAGTAGAAAGTAGAAAGTAGAAAGTAGAAAGTAGAAAGTAGAAAATTAAAATATTTATTCTATCTTCCAATTCCATTGCTTTATGCCAAATAATTAGATTTTCAAATTTAAATTTCATATGTTTATAGTTTCTCCCACTTCTTCCCCTACTTCATTTTTCCGTTTCATTTCTCATCCGGCAGTCCGTGCCTGTTTCAAAAGTATGTCTGTCATTTCCTCCAAGGGAGTCCCTTCGGGAGACCGGAGAGAGAAATCTCTAAATACAGCACCATTTCAAAAGATTTCTCAGTCACTCCGTTCCTTCGAAATGACTTTTAAGTTTTTTTAATACA
>CAZXJG010000136.1:0-2811 GCA_964640985.1 uncultured Melioribacteraceae bacterium
GGGGTGTACTGTTTTTAGCCCGATATTACTAACTTTGTGCGTTGCCGGTATTTTGCCCCTGAATTGCTGAAGGAGCATATCTACCTTGATAGCCCTATCGATATTTGATATATTTAAGTTTAAATTTTTATTAATAATGTTGGTAATTTTTTACTATGAAAAAACAAAACGACGAAACAAACATTAATTATTCTATTGTTGAAGATATCCCAAAATATTTACCGGTTTTACCGCTACGGGATAACGTTATATTCCCATATATGATTTTCCCTGTTTTAGTTGGAAGAGAACAATCCATTAGGTCGGCAAATTATGCACTGGAAACATCTAAATACATATTTCTTACCGCACAGAAAAAGGCAAATATAGAAAATCCTAAAAAAGAAGATATTTATAAAGAGGGCACAATTGCCAAGATAATACAGATATTAAAACTTCCAAATGGATTAATGAAAATATTAGTAGACGGAATTATTCAAGGTAAAATAAAGAGATTCACTAAAATCAAAGATTTCTTTAAAGCGGAAATAGATATTATTATACCAACAATTGAGGATAAACGTGAGCTTAATGCGTTAATTCGCAAAATGAGTTCAAATTTTAAAGAATACGTTAAAATAAATCGTTCTATTCCTATTGAAGCAACTTCTGCCTATGAAAATATTGATGAACCCGACAGAAAACTTTATTATGTTGCTGCAAATATCAATCAATCAATAGAAATTAAACAAGCCATATTAAAATATACTTCGTTAAGAGACCAAATTTACGAGGTAATAAAAATTCTAAATTCCGAAATTGATGTTTTGAAAGTAGAAAAAGAAATTGAATCGAAAGTACAAGAAAACATTGCGAAGACACAGCGAAAATTTATTATTCAAGAACAAATTAGAATTTTACAAGATGAATTGGACGAAAACGATGAAATATCGCCCGAATTTATTAAGATAAAAGAAAATATTATAAAAGCCAAAATGCCCAAGCTGGTTCATAATAAGGCTATGGAAGAATTTAACAAGTTGAAAAAGACACCTCCAAGTTCTCCGGAATCTACTGTAATTAGAAATTATTTGGATTGGCTGATAAAAATTCCATGGTATAAAAAATCGAAAGATAATCTTGATATAAAAAATGTACAAAATATTTTAGACGAAGATCACTACGGCTTAGAGAAACCGAAAGAAAGAATTGTTGAACATATTGCCGTACTAAATTTAGTAAAGCAGATGCGCGGTCAAATACTTTGTTTTGTCGGACCTCCCGGTGTTGGAAAAACATCTCTCGGCAAATCAATTGCAAAAGCTTTAGGAAGAAAATTTGTGAGAATCAGTTTGGGTGGAGTTCGTGATGAAGCTGAAATTAGAGGACATCGTAGAACTTATATCGGCTCTATGCCGGGCAAAATTATTCAATCTATGAAACGCGCCGGAACTATTAATCCGCTTATTTTATTAGATGAAATTGATAAAATGAGTATGGATTTTAGAGGAGATCCATCTTCGGCTATGCTGGAAGTTTTAGACCCCGAACAAAATCACTCTTTTAATGATCATTATCTTGACATCGATTACGACTTATCACAAGTTTTATTTATTACTACCGCAAATGTTAGATATAATATTCCCCTTCCTTTGCAAGATAGAATGGAAATTATTGAGTTACCGGGTTATTTGGAATTTGAAAAAAGTGAAATTGCAAAAAGGCATATTATCCCTAAGCAAATTAAACTTCATGGACTGGAACAGTTCAATATTGAAATAAAAGATAAAGCGATTAAGCGAATTATCGGCGAATATACACGTGAAGCTGGTGTTAGAAATTTAGAAAGAGAATTAGCTTCTATTCTCAGGAAAACCGCAAAGGAAATTATTCTTAAAAAATCGAATAATAAGAATCAGCAGAAAAATAAAACCAAATTTGTAATAGATGAAAAAAAGGTAGAAAAATTTCTCGGTGTTCCTAAATTCAGAACTAAAAAAAATGGGGAAGAAAAAATTGTCGGTTCCGTTACAGGACTTGCATGGACAAGTGTTGGGGGTGATATTCTGCCGGTTGAGGCTACAATTATGAATGGTCAAGAAAAATTAACTTTAACCGGACAATTAGGAAATGTAATGAAAGAATCGGCAATGGCAGCTTTAAGTTATCTTCGCTCAAATGCTAAAGACCTAGGACTGCCGCAGAATTTTCAAAAAAACAAAGAAATTCACGTTCATTTGCCCGAAGGCGCTATACCGAAAGATGGTCCTTCTGCCGGAATAACTCTAACTATGGCTATGTATTCTGCATTTAGCGGGAAACCCGCCAAAAGCGACGTGGCTATGACCGGTGAAATTACACTTCGTGGGAAAATTTTACCGATTGGCGGATTAAATGAAAAACTTTTAGCTGCAAGACGAAGCGGTATTAAAAAAGTGTTAATACCTGCCGAAAACGAGAAAGATTTAATTGAAATTAAAGATGAAATTAAAAAGGGACTCGAAATAGTTCCGATTAGTACTATTAAAGAAGCATTCGCTCATTTATTTGACAATTTTCATTTCCCAAAACAAAAAACAAATAAAAAGAATACATAAATTGAATAATTTAACTCACATAAATAACCTTTCTGAAAAAAATATTTTTGCAAGTTTGCTTTCGCAGGTTGAAGAATTATTCGATATTAATGAACCTATTGTTTCAAATTTATCTAATTTTACTGCTCTAATAAATCAAAGTTTCGATAAAATTAATTGGGTAGGGTTCTATTTTCGTAAAGGGAATGATCTTTATCTCGGACCTTTTCAGGGTAAGGTAGCATGTACTAAAATA
>CAZXJG010000136.1:2821-9197 GCA_964640985.1 uncultured Melioribacteraceae bacterium
AAAAGGTGTTTGCGGGAAATGCGCCGAAACTCTGAATACGATAATTCTTGAAGATGTAAATAAATTCCCGGATCATATTTTTTGTGATAAAAACTCAAAATCGGAAATTGTTTTACCGATAGTTTCAAATAAAAGATTATTCGGTGTTTTGGATATAGATAGTTATAATTATTCGTCGTTTAATGAAACAGATCAATTTTATTTTGAAAAAATTATAGCGATATTAACACATAAATTAAAATTAGAAAATTTTGCAGTTAAATAATTAAGAGAAAATAGATGGCATATTTTGTAACAGCACGGAAATGGAGACCTCAAAAATTTGAGGAAGTTGTTGGACAGGAACATATAACAAAAACACTTAAAAATGCAATTCAAAACAATCGAATTGCTAATGCATTTATTTTTTCGGGACCACGGGGAGTTGGGAAAACCACTACGGCAAGAATTTTAGCAAAAGCGTTGAATTGTCTTAATCCTAAAGATGGCGAACCTTGTAACGAATGCGATTTGTGTGTTAAATTTTTAAAATCACAAACTCTCGATATAATTGAAATTGACGGCGCTTCAAATAGAAGAATTGAAGAAATAAGGAAATTGCGTGAGTCGGTTAAATATGCCCCGACAGTAGGAAAATACAAAGTTTATATTATTGACGAAGTGCACATGCTTACTACCGAATCTTTTAACGCATTATTAAAAACACTTGAAGAACCACCCGCACACACAGTGTTTATTTTTGCAACTACAGATGTTCATAAAGTACCGCTTACCATTCTTTCGCGATGCCAGCGTTTCGATTTTAGAAGAATTGAATTACAGGCAATAAAAAAACAATTGAAAAAAATTGCCGATGCGGAAAATATAGAAATAGACGATCAATCGTTGACTATTATTGCTAAAAAAGCCGACGGAGCATTGCGCGATGCTCAAAGTCTTTTTGATCAGGTTGTTTCATATTGCGGAAATAAAATTGAGGTTAAAGATATTACCTTGATGCTTAATTTAATTGACGAAGAAATCTATTTTGCGCTTTCCGATGCTATATTAGAAAAAAACTTTGCTGCAGCGTTTGATATTAGTCAAAAATTATACGAAAACGGGTGGGATTTTATAGACTTTACAAATGGTATTTTAGAACATTTCAGAAATATTATGACTCTTAAAATACGCGGTAATACCGATTTAATTGAGACATCGGAAAATTATAAAAAAAGATATTTTAAATATAAAGATTTGTTTTCGGAGGGTGATCTTTTACGTATTTTGACATATTTATCAAAACTTCAAAGTGAAATAAAAATTATACGAAACCAAAAGTTAAAAATTGAAATTGCGTTAACACAAATTATCGGTTTGGAAAAATCATCAACAATTTCCGAATTGCTCGAAAAAATTTCTTCGGGAACAATTGAAGTTAAATCGAATGTTACAAATCCATCCGACGAACTAAAAAAAAAAGCCTTAAATAACTCGATCGCTGAACCGGATAATAAATACACGAGCCGGGAAAACGGTATTAATTCAAAAGCAAATGATAAGAAAGATGTTCTGTCTACAAATTTATCCTCAATAAAATCAAAATGGGAAGATTTTTTACAAGTTGTAAATAACGAAAAAAAACTTTCGTTGGGACCTCTTTTATCGAATTCAATACCGCTAAAATTAGATGGTAATATATTAACAATATCTATTTCTAATATTGATGATGCGAAAATAATAAAAGAAAATTGCGATTATTTAAAAAAGAAATCGAAAGAGTTTTTTAGCAGGGCACTTCAATTTTCATTTGAAACTATTCAGAATAATAGTAATGACAAGATTATAGAAAAAGACGGTATTGCATCTGAAAACGAGCTTAACAATAATATCAAACAAAATTCCGAGAAGGAAATTCCTTTAATAAAGGCTGTAATAAATAAATTAGGCGGATTGGAAATAAAAAGATAAAGTTAACCGCCACTTTCAAGCAACGGCTCAGCAGGGAAAAACAATTCTTAGAATATTCATAGCGCGGCAAGTCGCAAATTAGAAAATTAGTAACTAATCAGTCCTGTTATTTTTTTACCTAATATTAACTTTATCAAATTTCTAATTAACCTAATTGACCCCGTTAGATAAATTATTTTAATAAATAATGAAAACTTATTCTGATTATCTAACGGGGTCGATCTAATTAACCTAATCAAATTCCAATTCACAATTACCAATAAATAAACAATTCTATAACTGGTAGTTGTTGCTTGTTCTAATTGTTCATTTTTTAGGTAATTAGACTAATTAGAAATTAGGTCAATTTTAATCAACAGCACATCAAAATATTATTTCGCATTAATTTCTTTGCAAACCTGCCCCATTTGTCTTGATGCCTTTTTATCGGGATGTACTTTGCGGGGAAAAACAAAGATTTAACTTGTAATTCTATAATTCAATTGTTTGTTTACGACGAGGTCCTACCGAAATAATACTGATTTCAAAACCGCATTTTTCAGAGATAAATTCGAGATAGTTTTTAGCTTGCACAGGAAGTTCATTATAATTTTCGGCATTTGAAATATCTTCTTTCCAGCCGGGCAAAGTTTCGTAAACAGGTTTAACTTTACTAATACGTGATTCGGTAGTAGGAAAAGATTTCAATAATTTCCCGTTTAGTTCGTAGCCGACGCAAACTTTTATTTCGTCAAGGTTACTAAGTACATCCAATTTAGTGATAGCCGCTTTATCAATTCCATTAATCATTCTCGAATATCCGACTAAAAAGGCATCGAACCAGCCGCATCTTCTCGGGCGACCGGTTGTAGCACCGAATTCTGCACCCCATTTACGTAAATTTTCACCTGTTTCGTTCACTAATTCAGTTGGAAACGGTCCTAACCCCACGCGGGTAGTATAAGCTTTAACAATGCCTATTACATCGGTAATTTTTGTAGGAGGTATTCCCGTACCTGTACAAGCACCGCCTGAAGTAGGATTAGATGATGTAACGAATGGATAAGTACCGTGGTCAATGTCTAATAAAGCACCTTGTGCACCTTCCATCAAAATCGATTTATTTTGCGATATTGCGTTGTCCAAAAAAATCGGCACATCGGTAATGTACTGATCAATCTTTTCGTCAAATTCTTTGTATTCTTTTATTATGGAATTAACATCAAGTTCGTCACGACCATAAATTTTCTTGAGTAAAGTATTCTTTTCTTTAAGGTTTTGTGTAATTTTTTTCTCCAAGCTATCGTGATCCAAAAGGTCAACGATTTTAATACCCTTTCTCGCATATTTATCGATATAACAAGGTCCAATTCCTCTGCCGGTTGTACCGATTTTATTTTTACCGCTTTCATTAAGCGAATCTATAAGTTTATGATAAGGCATTATTAAATGTGCATTGTGGCTAATAAACAATCTACCCGACAAATTTATACCCCTACCTTCTAAAAAATCTATTTCATCGAGCAAAGCCTTTGGATCAATAACAACACCGTTACCAATTACGCAAGTAACGTCATCACGCATAATTCCCGATGGAATTAAGTGCAGAATATATTGTGAATCGCCAAGTTGAATTGTATGCCCCGCATTAGCTCCTCCTTGATAGCGTACAACAATATCATATCTGTTACTTAAAATATCAACAATTTTTCCTTTGCCTTCATCTCCCCATTGACTACCGACTAATATTGTTACATTCATAAGTTTATGCCTTGTCTTTTTTAGTTAACAAAATTAAACTCCAAATAATAATTATCCGGAGTTTATTAAAAAGTAGAGTTTTCGACATCTAAAAAATTAGCGATTAGAAAAATATAATTTTTAAATAGTTTTAAAATCCGAAATAAAAAATTTTAACGGAAAAAATTTATTACAAATATTGTTTATTATAAAATTCGTGACGAAAATATCAATAACAATTTCAATCCATCGTTAAATACTATTTCAAATAGTATAATTAGCAGCTATTTTTCAAATGTTTAAATAAAATCATTCAAAACTTTTAACGGCATCGTCAACAGAATCAAAATTATCGAAAATAGTAATAAGTTTGGTTATCACAAGCAGGCTATTAATTTTTTCAGTAGCCCTGGCAAGAACTAACTTACCGCCGCCGTTTTTCATAGAAGTAAAACCGCTTATTAACATTCCTAATCCGGAACTGTTCATAAATTTTACATCCGATAAGTCGACAACAATATTCTTTTTCTCATCTTCCAAGAATTTGTGGAGTAAATCACTGAACTTCTGCGAATCGGGTCCTCCCATCACATTGCCTTTTAATTCAACCACAACGGCTGAATATCTTTCATTAGTTTTTATCCTCATAATCACTCCTCTAAATTGAACGATAATTGATTTTTAAACTTTATTTATTATATAATTATTAATTTAGTCTTCGAATTTTTTTAAATTAAAGTTGAAAATTATTATGCAGAAAAAGACTTTCCGGGAATTATTTATTCATGTTTATTAAGATATCCTTTTAAAGAAAGATTCCTTCTCTGCTTCGAATACTAATTTGTTTTTACAATATATAAATTATTGATTCTGATATTAAAAATAAAGAATTATTTAATTTGTAACCGTTCTAAATCAATTATTTTATAATTAATAATTATGGAACAATTAAATTTACTATTTCGTCTAAAATTTACGTATATGAAGTGAAAAATAATAAACGTATCGAATCTCAAAATTTAGAAGTTGATGAAGATTTTGAGTTAATAAAAAAATTCCAAAACGGAAATGAAGCTTCTTTTTCGAAATTGGTAATTAAACATAGAGAAAAAGTGAGAAATTTAGTCTATTTAACTTTGGGTGATGTTGATTATATTGACGATATATCACAGGATGTTTTTATTAGTGCATTCCATAAATTGAAAGATTTCCGTTTCGAATCGAAATTTACAACTTGGATTTACAGAGTTACGGTAAATAAATGCCGTGATTATTTAAGAAAGAAAAAAGTTAGGACTATATTTGTCCCTTTGAACGACGCAATAAATTCGTCAAGCAGTAATATTCGTCAAGAAAATTTTGATCTCTTACGTTTATTAAAAGAAGCAATTAATAAATTACCGGAAAAATTAAAAGTACCTTTAGTACTTAGAGATATTGACGGTTTCAGCTATAAGGAAATCGCCGTAAAATTAAATTGTGAGGTTGGAACCGTAAAATCGCGTATTTTTAGAGCACGGGAAAGTTTAAGATTTATTTTGGAACCTTATCAAAAAGAGTTAAAAGGTTAAAGTTATGGTTAACAAAACTAATAAAGATAATCAAATAAACAATCCAAAAAGGTTAGTTGTAATTATTGGAATCATAATTATAACAATTCTTTTAATGTTTTTCTTACTGCTGGTGGTCTTTGTTCCTGTTCAAGAACTTTTATTCAAAAAGAGCAAAGCTAATCTTGTTGAATTTTATACAAAAAATTTAGAGCCGCTTCTTTTCCAAACTAAATTAACTAAAGAAGATATTTTTAATTTCGCTTTATACGGTAACTTGCCAATTGATAAACAAAAAGATAAATATTTGTTTATAACCAATAGTAAAAATGGAAATACTTATTATGAAATAAGGAAACCAAAGGGGATAAAAAAAACTGATAATTATGAGGAATTTGTAAGAAGGTTAAAACTAACCAAAATTGAAAAAACTAAATTGGATTCAATTTTAGATTTCTATAAAAATAATATTTCTACATTGGTACTTTCAAATAATAGGAACACAATTGCTATTGATGCCCAATTATCTCTTCTGAACAAATCATTGAATTATAATTTACTTAAATTTCAGCAGAGTGTGTTAAAAGGAAAACTCAAAACACTTCCGGGGGTTTTTGCAAAGTTTAAAAATTATAATAAAATCGAAAAATTAATCCGTCACACACAAAATAATTCAAACAGAAACTTTATATTTATATTACCCGATACGGTTTTCAACAACAAATTCGTAATTAATAAAAGCTCTTATTTAAATCTTTTTAAAAATGCCGGCAACAATACTATTGCGATAAAAAAATATCTTAATAATTTTCGAAAAGGATTTATTAATCAATTACAACAACAATTTGTAGAAAAAAAATCTCCGAAGGGTAATTATTTCACATATAAAACAGATTCAAATTTAATTAGAATTGAAATCCCAAATAAATCGTTATCCAAAAGTATGCAGCAGTTAAACGATTTGTTTAATATTAATATTTCAAAAGAAGATTCACTTGAACCGCAATTATCTTTTCAATTTAAAGCCGATACCGTACACGGGAGATACATGTTCAATGTTAAAGGCGTTAATAACGATTCGCTATTCAATGTAAAGGTTTCTTTTAATGCCAAAGATATTGAAGATATTACAAATGATATATCCGAAATAATATCTT
>CAZXJG010000137.1:0-5494 GCA_964640985.1 uncultured Melioribacteraceae bacterium
ATTGCTATTGAAAAAGAAGATTATGAAAGAGCTGCTAAATTAAGAGATGAAATAACCCGCTTAAAAGGAAGTAACTAAAACCCGTTTAAACAAAAAAACCCTCGAAAAAATCGAGGGTAGAAGTGACCCCAAGGGGATTCGAACCCCTATTACCGCCGTGAAAGGGCGAGGTCCTAACCGTTAGACGATGGGGCCAATAAAAATTTTAATGGGTGAGTAAAGGGACTTGAACCCTTGACCTTCTGGGCCACAACCAGACGCTCTAACCACCTGAGCTATACCCACCATGGAAAAGTTTGTACGCCCGAGTGGACTCGAACCACTAACCTACGGCTTAGAAGGCCGTTGCTCTATCCACTTGAGCTACGGGCGCAACTCAAAAACTTTACAATCAATATAAGAACACAATTGTCGGGGCGGCAGGATTTGAACCTGCGACCTCCTGCTCCCAAAGCAGGCGCGCTGACCGGACTACGCTACGCCCCGAGTTTTAATACTGCTAATTAATTTCAAATTAGACTTGTTAAATTATTATATTCAAATTTTAATGTCAATCTTGTAAATTATTTTTTATTATCATTACGATTATTTTTATCTTTATTATTTAAAAATTGATATTGAATGTCCTTACCATTTTACATAGCAAACAAATTTGTCCACTCAAAAAGAGATTCTAAGTTTCTTTCCTTTGTGTCGGTAATTTCAATTATCGGTATTGCACTCGGCGTAACTATATTAATTATTGCATTAACTATTTTAAATGGTTTTCAGCAAACAATAAAAAATAAAATAATCGACTTTAATTCACATATAACCGTTTCAGGATTCGGTAATAGAAATTTACCGAATAATCCGAGTTATATTGATAGTATCTATAAAGAATTATCCCCTTACGCTCATAGTATTTCCCCTTATTTAAGTAAAAACGCAATAATTAAATCGAAGTATAACACAGAAGGAATTATGATAAAGGGAATATCACCTAAAGAAGATAATTCCTATATAAAAAAATTCATTATTGAAGGGAAATATTCACTAAAATATTCCGCTAATTTCCCTTCAATTATTATCGGTAAAAAATTAGCCGATAAACTTTTCCTAAACGTGGGCGATATTGTAACGTTATTCACATTACGAAACGACAAGCCCCCTTCCATTGAAAACCCGCCTTCAATCGAACAATTCAAAGTTAGGGGCATTTATCAAAGCGGAATGGCGGAATATGACGATTTAATTGCTTATATTAATTTAAAAGTTGCACAAAAATTTTTAGATTTACCTAACGAAATTTCCGGTTATAATATTCAGTTAAATAATTTATCACATTTAAATTCTCTTGCAAATAAATTGCAGGATTATTTAGGTTATCCTTATTATGTAAGAACTTTTTATCAGACTCATCAACAAATTTTTACTTGGCTGGCTCTACAGAAAAAACCAATCCCAATAATTTTAGGATTAATTATACTTGTTGCGGCTTTTAATATTGTGGGAACATTGTTAATGCTTGTATTGGAAAGAACCAATTCCATCGGGGTTCTTAGAGCACTTGGTACTTCAAAGTTTTCAGTGATAAAAATTTTTATTATTCAAGGCATTTATTTGTCGTTGTTGGGAATTTTAACAGGAAATTTACTCGCTTTTATCTTAAGTTACATTCAGAAAACATACAAAATAATTTCTTTGCCGGCATCAATTTATTATATCTCAAGCGTTCCGATTTCTATTGATTGGCGAATATACGTTATAGTTACCTCTATTGCTTTTATACTTTGTGTAATTGGAGCTTTTATCCCCAGTTTTATTGCGGCAAAAATTAATCCGATTCAATCAATTAGGTTCGATTAAAAATGTTTGAATTTTTTATTGCAAAAAGATATTTAAAATCAAAACATAAACTAAATTTTATTGCCATAATAAGTATTTTTTCAACTCTCGGCATTACTATCGGAGTAGCAGCTCTTGTTATAGTTTTATCTGTTTTTAATGGATTTGGTTCACTTGTAACTTCGATATTAATTAATTTTGACCCGCATATTCGTATTACTTTTATGCTTCCCGAATCTACAACAGTTGCCGAAAAAGTTTCAACAATTCTTGAAAAAAATAAAAAAATAAAATCATTTTATCCTTATATAGAAGAAAAATCGATACTTATCAATAAACAAAATTTTGAAATAGTTTCTTTAAAAGGTGTTACAAAACACAAAGCAGACGAATCGTGGGGTGTAAAAGAAAATATTATTTCCGGAAATTTTGATATTTCCAATCCCAATGGTATTCCAAAAATAATTTTAGGACTTCCCACTGCCTTAAATCTCTCTGCTCGTGTTGGTGATACAATTACCGTGAGTTCGGCAAACAGTATTCAACAAAGCGCTATTAATTTTTCTGTGCCGAATAATATGCGTTTTATAGTTTCGGGGATATTTGAAATAAATAATAAGCAATATGCATCTAAATTCGCATATACATCGTTATATGCGGCTGAACAAACATTTGCTAAACCAAATAGAATTTCCGGCTTCGAATTAAGGCTTACCAACATCTCTTATTCCGGAAAAGTTAAAAAAGAATTGGAAGCATCATTAAAACCATTCAAAGTACGCATCAATACTTGGTACGATCTTCATAAAGATCTTTACAGCGTAATGTTAATTGAACGATGGTCGGCTTATATATTACTAAGTTTGATAATAGCAATTGCAACATTCAATATACTCGGTTCATTAACTATGACAGTTTTAGAAAAAAGGAAAGATATAGGTGTACTCCGTTCTATGGGTACACCTAAAAAATCGATATTAAAAATATTTATGTTTGACGGAATGCTTATCGGTTTAATAGGAACAATCGCAGGAATTGCAATCGGTTTATTAGTTTGTTACCTTCAAATAAATTATAATTTTTATCCATTGGATCCAACTAAATATATTATTAATGCAATGCCGGTTCAGGTAAGATTTACGGATATTCTTGCAATTGGCGGTATGTCTTTTTTCTTAACTTGGTTAGCTTCACTTTATCCTGCAAAGCGGGCAGTTAAAACAAACATAATCGAAGCAATTAAATGGGAATAGCAAATTGACTGAAAAAATTTTAATAGCTAAAAATATACATAAATCCTTTTCAAAATTAGGAAATAATAAATTAGAAATTTTAAAAGGAATTTCATTAACATTAGAAAAAAACAAAATCACATTAATTGTAGGTGCTTCGGGAGCCGGCAAAAGCACATTATTACATATTCTTAGCGGATTAGATGCTCCCGATAAAGGGGATATCAATATAAGCGGTGTAGATATTCTGAATATGGATGATAAAAAATTATCCCGTTTTCGAAATCAAAAAATCGGATTTGTTTTTCAATTCCATCAACTATTACCTGAATTTACAGCTTTAGAAAATGTTGCCATTCCGATAATGATTGCCGGTAAAAGTATTAAACAATCGCAAAAACAAGCTTTGGAAATATTAAAATTAGTCGGATTAAGCGACAGAGCCAATCACAAACCTGCAGAACTTTCGGGCGGCGAACAGCAGCGTATTGCGGTTGCGCGCGCATTGGCAAATAATCCTGAAATTGTGTTTGCCGATGAACCCACAGGAAATCTCGATTCGAAAAACAGCGAATTACTCCACGAATTATTTTTACATCTGAAAGAAAAATTAGGTCTAACTTTTTTGATAGTTACTCATAATCAAGAATTAGTAAAATTAGGTGACCGTGTTTTGCATATGCGTGACGGATTATTATTTAAAACAAAAGATTAAAAATTTTTTCAATCATTCCCATCGGTCATATTTTAGATAAATAATCTATAACAAGCCTTACACCAAAACCCGTATTCCATTTTTTCGTATAATTATTTTGTTCGTGTTTAATTGCAGGACCGGCAATATCTACATGAGTCCAAGCAATTTTTTCATCTACAAAATGTTCGAGGAATTTGCCGGCGGTTATTGCACCCCCCCATTTCGAACCTAAATTGCTAACATCGGCAATATCACTTTCGAGAAGTTTATTATAATCGTCCCAAAAAGGTAACCGCCAAGTTAATTCATAAGTTTTTTTACCGGAATCCAACAACTCACGAGCCATTCTTTCATTTTTAGTAAAAATTCCGGCAGCAATTTCACCTAAGGCAACAACACAAGCACCGGTTAATGTTGCAAAATCTATTATTTCATCCGGTTTTTGTTTACATGCATATTCAAGCGCATCGGCAAGCACAATTCGTCCTTCCGCATCGGTATTTTTAACTTCAATGCTTTTGCCCGAAGCAGTGCGAATTACATCACCAGGTTTGTAAGAACTGCCTGAAACGGCATTCTCAACGGCTGGTACAACTCCAATAATTTCTATAGGAAGTTTCATTTCCGCAGCGGTTTTAATTGAGCCGATTACAACTGCGGCTCCTGCCATATCCGCTTTCATATCAATCATCCCCGAAGTGGGTTTTATCGATAATCCGCCTGTATCGTAAGTTACACCTTTGCCTACTAAAGCAATTTTCTTTTTTACTTTCCCTTTCGGTTTATAATGCATCACGATCATTTTAGGTTCGTTGGCACTTCCGCTACCGACTGCAAGAATTGCTCCCATTTTCCTTTTAATTAATTCTTTTTTATTGAAAACCGTTACTTTCAAGCCGATTTTACCAAGTTCACTTTTCACTCTTTTTGCTAATTCGTCAGGTGTTAAAATTATAGCAGGTTCATTTACAAGGTCACGTGCAAAAAACACGGAATTAAGTATTTTTTCAACTTTTTTTTCTACAATTAGAACTTCTTTTTTATCATCATATTTTATATGAACATTTAAATTTTTCTTCTTCTTTTTCTCCGATTTGAATTTATCGAAACTATAATTACCTAAATAAACTCCTTCAGCAAATGTTTGCAGATAATAATTCTCATTATCAAAATTTTCCTTAAAAAGTTTATACTCGGGAACCACTAAATGAACATCGGAAATCGATTCTTTTTCAAGATCTTGAATAATTCCGGCAATTTCATTACGGAAATAATCGGTGTTAAAATTGTCGCTAAAATCTATTTTTTTAAGAATTATTAAATCAGGATTACCTTTTTCAGTGAAAATTTTTAATGTTCTATTCTCTTTTACCAGAAATTTCGTAATTAATGAATCATTAAATTTTACTCCGGTTTCTTTTTGAACATCACTTAATTTTTTCTTAATTGATTTATTGTCAATTATAAATTCAATTAAAGCCGAATTTTTACCAAACTTTAATATTTTTTCTTCTGCAGTAATTTTAATTTGAAATAACATAATTTCAACTCCATATTTTCAAAATATAAAAATCAAACTCTTTCAAAATTTGATTTAAGTTTTATTCACTATCATATTTAATTAATGAATAAATATCATAATTATTTAACTTACTTCTTCCATTAAGAAAAGTTAATTCAATTAAAAATGAAATTTGTACAATTTCTGCTCCCAATTTTTCAACCAATTTACAAGCAG
>CAZXJG010000137.1:5504-7238 GCA_964640985.1 uncultured Melioribacteraceae bacterium
CAGACGATTGCCCTTGTCCTGAGTTATCTGGAGTCCAAAGCAGCCTCCATCGTGCCGCCGGTAGCTAATAAATCATCGTGAAGTAATACTTTGTCGCCCTTTGTAATTGCATCTTTATGAATTTCAATTGAATCGGTTCCATATTCCAACGTGTAACTTTCGCTAATTGTTTCGGCCGGCAATTTCCCGGGTTTTCTTATCGGAACAAAACCTGCATTTAAATGTTCAGCAAGAGCACCGCCAAAAATAAATCCACGCGATTCAATTCCAACAACTTTTGTTATCCCTTTGTTTTTAGCTAAGTTATAAAGTTCATCTAAAGTACTCTTAAAACCTTCTTTGTCTTTGATAAGTGTTGTAATATCTTTGAAAACGATACCTTCTTTAGGAAAGTTCGGTACATCACGAATAAGATTTTTAATTTCCATTTTTACTCCAGGTTAATTTTAGAATCTAATAAAATTTAATATTCAATAAAGATTAGAACTTGCTCCCAATTAAAGATTATTGATATTAGTTTAATTTTTCAGATAACAATTCTACAACAAAATATTTTTTAATTAAAAAACAAAGCTTTTTTTATTGTTTAAATATTTAATAAATTCTTCTCTATTAAAATAATTAATAACTTCACGCTGTTTAATCCCGCCTTTTTTTGCAATTTTAATCCCATATAAAATATCCATAATTCCATCAATAGAGTGTGCATCCGGATTAATTGCAAAGTAGCAACCTTTTTGCCGGGCAAAATATATTAATCGCCAATCCAAATCCAAGCGATGAGGGTTTGAATTAATTTCAATGGCAACTTTATTTTCAGCACATGCCTCTATTACCTTTTTCATGTCTACTTTATACGGATCACGTGAAAGTAATAGTCTGCCGGTCGGATGACCTAATAAATTTGTATGGGGATTTTCAACTGCTTTAATTATTCTATCCGTCATCTCTTTTTCAGTTAAATTAAATTGAGAATGAATGGAAACAATGATAAAATCAAAGTTATTTAAAAAATCATTCCCGTAATCCAAATCGCCATTACGCAAAATATCACTTTCAATTCCTTGGAATATTTTAAATTCATTTTCAGAATTAAAATTATTAATTTCTTCTTTCTGCAACAAAATTCTTTTCTCGTTTAATCCGTCGGCATAAAAAGCAGATTTACTGTGATCGGTAACAACTGCATAATCAAAACCGGCATTTTTTGCCGAATTAACCATTTCAGTTAAGTTATTAATCCCATCTGAATAATTAGTATGAAAATGAATTAAACCATTTAAATTTTCAAATTTCAGATTACTATTTATCCTTAAATTTTCCGGTAAATCAAAATATTCTTGCTCCCTCATTTCAGGAATAATATATGGCAAATTTAACTCGTTAAATATCTGCTCCTCAGAAATACCGACAATTTTCTTTTTCCCTTCTCCGGCTCTTTCGATAAATTCTTCAGAGCCTGTTGTTAAAAACAGATTCCGGTTAAAATCAATATCATTAGCGGTTACGTAAAGTTTAATTATCGTAGGAAGCTCAGTTTTAATTGTATATATTTTATATAAAGTGTTGTCTTTTAAACTTATATTATTAAATAAGTTATGTATTTGAATATCAAAAGTTCCATAAGATTTAACTGACAAAATAAATTCTATTTCCGAAATGATTTCTCGTATACGTCTTAATTGTCCCGTTACTTCAATATTCATAATTGAATCAACGTTTTTAAGTTCATCA
>CAZXJG010000137.1:7248-9181 GCA_964640985.1 uncultured Melioribacteraceae bacterium
TCATCAAAAATAGTATTTTTCACATCTTCTGCTTGATTCAGTAAAATATATCCACTATTTCTCTTAATTCGTTCAATTTCTTTTAATATTTTTAATTCGGTTTTTTCTCCAAATCCTTTAGTGTTTGCTATTTTATTTGCTTTGCAAGCCTGCTCCAGTTCCTTTATACTTTGAATATTTAAATTATCTGCGATAATTTTAACCTTTTTTGCTCCGAGTCCCCGTATTGTCATAATATCCAATATTCCATTTGGAATTTGTGAAATTAATTGTTCATAATTTTTAGATGTACCACGCTCATTAAACTCTAAAATCACACTTAATAAACTTTTGCCAATTCCTTTTACTTTACCGATAGAATCATCATTTATTTTTTTCTCTAAGTCCCCTTCCAATCGTCTAATTATATTTGCTCCATTTCTAAAAGCATTAACTTTAAACTTATTTTCACCGCTAAACTCCATTAAGTCGGCAAGTTTTCCCAAATGTATTATAAGATTTTTTTTCAATGACATCAGAATACAAATTTAATTAATATATATAATTCAATATAAGTTAAACAAAATCCCATAAGACTTCCGGCAACAACTTGAGCTATTGAATGAACTTTTAATTTAACACGAGCCCACATAACTAAAAACAAAATTAACAATAGCCACAACCCGGCTGCTCCCAAAAGAAAGGTTAATAGTGCAACTGCTGTTGCAACACCAACTGCGTGTGCGCTTATCTTCCAAAATTTATTTATGATAATAATTAATAACATATTAATGCTATATGATATCCAAAGTGAAATGGAAACCGGATTTACTTGAAATAAAAATAGGATAATAGCTGATATTAAACAAAAAATAATGCCTGCTACATAAGGTATCGTTCTTTCTTCTTTAATTGTTGCATCTATATTTATAATTTTACCTTTTTTTTGTAAATATAAAAATGTTATAATTGGAAAAACGAAACCCATTGTAGCTCCCGAAAAAATGACAACCAATTTTTTCAATAAAACATTCTCTAAAAAAAAGCCTAAAAAAATAAACAATAATAATGTAAATGTTGGGGGTACAAATAATGTCGAAATTATCCGTGCCGATTTTTCCGTAAATGTTTTCTTATTCAATAGTTTCAATAAATAGTTTAAAAAATTAAATTAATATTTGGCTCAGATAAATGTTTAAGTTAATTGGTATTTTCTACTCGATTGTATTCATTTAAATAATCGAGATAATTAATTAATACTTCTTCTATTTGATTATATTCCGTCAAATTCATCAATTCATACCTGATTTTAGATGCATTGTACAAACCTTTTAAATATCCCGTATAATATTTACGAAAAGGAATAACAGCCCTTTTTTCTTCTCTAATCTCAATTTCATATTTCAAATGACGAAGTGCGGTTTTTATTCTAATCTCCGGAGTAACTTCAGTTTTAATTTCACCAAATTTTAAAAGTTCTTTAGCTTCTTTAAAAATCCATGGATGATTTATTGCACCGCGAGCAATCATTACACCGTCGGCATCAGTCTCGCTAAAAGCACGTATAACATCGTGTGCATTCATTATACCTCCGTTAAGAACAACAGGAATTTTTACAATTTTTTTAATTCTATTAATCCAGCTCCAATCCGGTTGACCTTCATGCCCCTGTTTACGGGTTCTGCAATGAATAGTTAAACTGGAAACACCGGCATCTTCCAAGCGTTTTGCCACATCAAGAATCATTATCGAATTTTCATCCCATCCTATTCTGGTTTTAACGGTAACCGGTATGTTAACCGAATGCACAATTTCGGCTGCTAATTTTTGTAAATACGGCGGATCTTTAAGAAGTCCTGCGCCCGCTCCTCTATTTGCTATTTTCTTTATCCTCGCCACCTTGTTTCTAAATTGCTTATCTTTTAATATCTGCTTTTTAACTCTGTCAACTATT
>CAZXJG010000138.1:0-3340 GCA_964640985.1 uncultured Melioribacteraceae bacterium
CCAAAAGCACTTGAAGAATGGGAAGAATTTTATTTTAAGAAAGCTTATACAAAGAAAAAAGATAAAGTTAAAATAACAAAAGAAACATTAGACGAACTTGGAGAAAGGTTATATGCAAAAATAACCGAAGTAGTAATTCCCGAATGGACGGCTGCATTTAAAGACTTAACATTACAAGACTGTAAAGATTATATTTATGAAGTTACAATAGTTCGCACTTATGACGGTTTTTTACTTGAAAAATCTGTTATTAATGATGGCCTTGCAAAAATATTTCCTGAAATTGAATTTGAAGAAAGCGATCCTGAATTAGACCACGCCGGTGATATTGATTATCTTGGGAAAGTTGGAGACAAAGCTTTTGGAATTCAAATAAAACCAATAACAGCAAATGCAAACTTTGGTAATTATAAAATAACTGAAAGAATGAGTGCAAGTTTTCGAGATTTTGAAGAAAAATATGGTGGGAAAGTTTTTGTAATTTTTTCAATTCGAACCGGAGATAGAAAGGTCATTAAAAACAAAGAAATTATTGAAGATATAAAAGCTGAAATCGAAAGGCTAAAAAACGCCAGCCTGTAACAAAAGCTATACGTAATGCTGGTTTCAGTACTAAATTGAATTGTTATTGCTCTTTTATTCAATAGCACAGCTACTATCCGCATTTTTAAAAAGTTCCGATTAGATATTCTCGGTTAATTTTTTCAATCGTAAAGAAAGCTTATAAAAATTTTCAATATTTAATTCTTTTATAAAAACCATTCCATGAGCGGCTCTTACGCGGGGCACAGGATGATTTATAAAATAATCTTTGCCCAAGCAGTTACTAATTATCTGATATTGTTCGGTTTGTACTTTTTGAGCTAATTTATAAAAAGGTCCGTCATATTCCCAACTAGGGAAACTTGCATTTTTTTGTGAACCGAAACTGTACATGAATGAATTTTCTAATATTGCAAACGAATTTAAACTAACAGGCACATAAATATTAGCTTCAGAAGGGTGGAATCGATACCAGACATTTCTATATCCCCAAATTTTCAATTTGGAAAGGTCGGACTCTTTCCCATATAATCTTAATGCTTCGGTTATTGCCTGAAGTACTTTGTAATGGGTATCCGGTCCACTACCTTCGGGGTCGAGTGCAACGGTAATTACAGTCGGCTTAATTTTTTTTAATAATTTATAAATAGGCAGCACATCTCTATTTATTTCAGGATTTTCGGTAAATATTTTTCCTTGATAAAAACCTAATCGCAAGTGTGAAATATTTTCAACACTAAAACCCAAATGAGCCCATAAAATTTCCACTTCCCACTCACGAATCATTCCTTTTAATTTTTGAACATCAGATATATCTTTTTTGCCCGGATATTGTGTTTGAAAATAATTAATTAATTCATCAACTCTGTTTTTCAAATAATCAGGATTATCTTCTTCGTAAATCTCAATTAAATTTCTTAAAAGGCGTCTTGATGTAGCTTCGTTTTTTAATGTTCTGCTGTGTGCGGCAATTCCATCTAAATAAAGATTTACATCCCTATTTTTACCTTCAATATTATCGGGGATAAAATAATTATTTGAAAATCTTTTTTTGAAAAAATCATTGTTCAAAATCTCTTTTAATTTCAAAAGAAGACCGAGAACATAAGAATTTGTAACGGCAGTAAACCCGCTTGTTAAATAAACGAAATGATGTTTGTTTGAAGGATTTCGTACCAAGTGATTAATATACGGTAAGTATGCAAGCATAATATCGTCGTGATGAGGAGCAGTATGAAAAAAAGTTTCGTTTTCCAATATTTTCATTCCGTATTCAAAACGCTTTATAATAAAATCTGTAATTTCATTATTGATTTTTTCGGTTTCTTTTCCGGTTTTTTTCAAAACAAGAGCGGCAAGTTTATCTGAAAGATAATCTTCGGTAGTTAAATCTTTTAAACGTTTTTTCTTTGAAACCGATAAGTTAATTACCGAGCGTTCTATTGAAGCTGGAGACAGATTTTCCTGATTCAGCATATCTGTATAGCGTCTTTCTTTAAGTCTTAATGCCGCACCGTCGGTAAGAAAAAATCTGGCATTTTCCAACTTTTGTAAAACAGTTGCCGGATATTGATTTGAAATAGAGTTTTCGATTGAATTTCGAACAATATTTGCTTTTGATTCACCTGCGGCAATAATGATAGCTACCGCATCTTTATTGTAGGTAACCGTATTTAGTCCAATCGTAATTACCAAACGATTTTTTGCAATTTCGATGCCGCCCAAGTCGGTTGATGCTGCAGCTTGAGTTTCATAATTGGTTGCAGTTAAACGCGTTGTAGAAAAATGATCACTTCCTTTAACGTTAAAACCGATATGTCCATCAGGTCCAATACCACCAAGGAAAAATCCGATTCCACCCATTTCTCTGATTTTTTGTTCATATTGAGTGCAAAATTCATCAACCATTTCAATTGTCTCTTTTTGTAAACGTTCTAATCTGCTGCTTGCAAATCTTGTTCTTAAAGATAAATCCACAATTTTATTTGGGAAAATTTCTTCTAATGGAAGATTATTTGCCGTGCCTATTTTGTTAACATCAATAAACATGGCTTTATGGGGATCTATACCCAAATTATTCATGTAATATTTTTGAATGTAATAGAAAAAGCTGTTTTGCTGATAAGAATTTATCGGGTAAAATTCATCGATTTGTACAAATCTAACTTTTGATAAATCCGGTTTTTTTGAAGTATTTAAATCTACCGACTCCAGTTGAGAAGTTACTTCTGCATTATCCCAATTTTTTAAAATATACTTTGTCATTTTTATAAAATGTTCAGGTGTTTTGCCGGTCGGCAGCGAAATTACTCCATTTGGGTTTTCTTGAAGCCATTCAATAAATCTAAGTGCCGTAAGTTTTCCTAATTCGGGGAAATTACCGACTTGAATAACAGGTATTTTTTCTGTCGGTTTATATATTAATTTTTTACCTGAAAGGGTTAGATAATAATTTTCAACTTTCGATTTCGTTACTTGTGTTCCCATTACAATTTCCTTTTATCACAAAATAAAAATAATTTTAAATTCTAACTTACGAATTAAAAAAATACAACAGATAATTAAAGTAAAATTTTCTGAGATATAAGGTTCACTAAATTTCTATTCTAATTCGTAAACGGTACGTTCGTAACAGCCATAAAATTTTAATAATAACAGTAATTTTTATACTTTTATGATTTAAAATCAAAATAGGAATAAAAGCACAACTATAAAGATAACTTGCTAATTGTCTAATGCTTTACTAAGTTCGCCCATTAAATTTTTTTAAGTAAAATGTGAAAAAAAGATGATAAAG
>CAZXJG010000138.1:3350-9134 GCA_964640985.1 uncultured Melioribacteraceae bacterium
GTTGAATCTCCCGCAAAAGCAAAAACAATTGGAAAATTTTTAGGTAAAGATTTTGTAGTAGTATCGTGCTACGGTCATGTTCGTGATTTAGATAAAAAGAATAATGGTGTTGATGTAAAAAATAATTTTGAACCATCTTACATAATTCCCCCCGATAAAAAATCGGTAGTAAAAGAGTTAAAAAATTTAGCCAAAAAATCGGAGACAATTTGGTTGGCAACCGATGAAGATAGGGAAGGGGAGGCAATTTCGTGGCATTTAACCGAAGTATTAGGTTTATCTCTTAAAGATACTAAAAGAATCATTTTTCACGAAATAACTAAACCTGCTATTCTTAATGCAATAAAAAATCCGAGAATTATTGATATTAATTTAGTAGAAGCACAACAGGCACGCCGAATTCTCGATAGATTAGTAGGGTTTGAAGTTTCGCCGGTTCTTTGGCGGAAAGTAAAACCATCTCTTTCTGCCGGAAGGGTACAATCTGTTGCCGTACGCTTAATTGTTGAACGTGAAAGAGAAATTATTGCCTTTAAATCTAAATCCCAATTTAAAATTACTGCCGAGTTTATTAGTGAAAATAAATCTGGGAAAAAGGAAATTATCAAAGCCGAGCTTTCTAAAAAGTTTAACACAAAAAAAGAAGCGGTAGAATTTTTAGAAAAATGTAAAGATGCAGAATTTTTAATTTCAAGTTTAGAAAAAAAACCGGTAGAAAAAACACCTTCACCACCATTTACTACATCAACTCTTCAACAAGAAGCAAGCAGAAAATTACGTTTTTCCGTAGCTAAAACAATGCTGATTGCACAAAAATTATATGAAGCCGGGAAAATCACATATATGAGAACAGATTCTGTTAATCTTTCTGAACTTGCCTTAAATGAAGCGAAAAAACAAATTGAGAAGGAATTTGGGGAAAAGTATTCTAATTTAACTCAATATAAAACTAAAACCGCATCCGCTCAAGAAGCTCACGAAGCTATTCGTCCAACCGATTTTTCCAAACAAACTATAAGCGGCTCACCGAATGAAAAAGCACTTTATAACTTGATTTGGAAAAGGACACTTGCTTCACAAATGAGTAAAGCTTTAATTGAACGGACGAATGTAAAAATTTCTGTTTCTACGGTGAAAGAATTTTTTACCGTTAGAGGTGAAGTAATAAAATTTGACGGCTTCTTAAAAGTTTACATCGAATCTTCGGATGAAGAAAACGGAGATAAACAGGATAGTGAGGTTCTGCCGAATTTGGAAATAGGACAAAAATTAGATGCAGAAAAAATTATTGCTACAGAAAGATTTACACGTCCGCCTGCACGATATACGGAAGCTGCATTGGTAAAAAAACTTGAAGAACTTGGAATTGGAAGACCTTCAACTTATGCGCCGACAATAAGCACAATTCAAAAAAGAGGATATGTTATTAAAGGAGAAAGACAAGGCACCCAAAGAAAATATTATAAATGCATTTTGAATAAAAATAATGATATTACTTCCGAAATTAAAACGGAAATTACAGGTGCAGAAAAAGGGAAACTTTACCCGGCCGATATTGCAATGTTGGTTAATGATTTTCTTATAAATCATTTTCCAAAAATATTCGATTATAAATTTACCGCCAACATTGAAAAAGAACTTGATGATATTGCACATGGATCACTTAAATGGAACGGAATGCTTGACAAATTCTATTCGCCATTTCATCAAAAAGTAAAAGAAACAATTGATAATGGTAAACGGGTTTCAGGTGAAAGAATATTAGGCAAAGACCCTAAAACAGGGAAACAAATTTCTGTGAGAATGGCAAGATTCGGACCGGTGGCACAATTGCAAAATCCGGATAATCCCGATGAAAAACCACAATATGCCGGACTTCGGGATGAACAAAATTTAGAGACGATTACTTTGGAAGAAGCTCTTGAACTTTTCAAACTACCTAGAAAATTAGGGGAATATGAAAATGATGATGTGATTGTTGCTATCGGTAGATTTGGACCTTATGTACGTCATAAAAGTAAATTTTATTCTCTTGGTAAATTATATGATCCTTACACAATTGAGTTGGACAAAGCAATTCAAGTAATTGAGGAAAAGAGAAAAAAAGATGCTGAAAAAGTAATTAAAATTTTTGATGAAAAACCCGATTATCAAATTTTAAATGGAAGATGGGGACCTTATTTGAAAGCCGGTAAAAAAAATATACGTATTCCCAAAACTATGGATCCTACAAAACTTACTTTGGACGATTGCGAAGAATTAGTTAATAATGCCACAAAAAAGAAGAAAAAGTAATAAAATTGAAACTTAATGTAAAAGAAATAAATACAAAATCTAATTACGTGAGTTTGCTTCGATTGTTTTTAGCGGTACCGCTGTTTTTCCTTTTTTCTAATGTTACCAATTCGCCTAATAACAGATTTATTATAGTTGGCTTGTATTTTTTAGCTTATCTTACAGACATTTTAGACGGATATCTTGCAAGAAGATATAATGAAATAACGGAAACCGGGAAAATAATTGACCCGTTAGCCGATAAAA
Source organism: uncultured Melioribacteraceae bacterium (assembly GCA_964640985.1). GTDB lineage: Bacteria > Bacteroidota > Ignavibacteria > Ignavibacteriales > Melioribacteraceae > CAZXJG01. Next base: position 5,892 of record CAZXJG010000138.1, read on the forward strand.
TATTTATCTTAATAAGTGTAATTATGCTGTTTTCAATCGGATATATCCCGGAATATTATTTTATAATAATTATAGTAAGAGATATTTTTATTTTTACGGGCGGTATATATATATCACAAAAAATCGGAAAAGTGCTCCCATCTAATTTGCTCGGCAAAATTACAGTTTTTTCTATCGGGATATTTTTAATAATTGCTACACTTAAATTGAGTTCATTAATTATATTTTATGATATTTTTCTTTATTTAAGCATAATTATGAGTATTCTTTCAATAATCGGTTACTCTATAAGAGGATTCGAAACATTAAAGTGGTATAATGAAACTAAATAAAAATTTCAATTTTGAAAAATTAAGAACCGGATTAAAAAAAACCAGAAACAAAATATTTGATCAAATATCCGAAACTATCAGCGGTAAAGCTAAAATTGATGAAAGCACGTTGGATGAAATTGAGGAGATATTAATTACAAGCGACATAGGATATGATATTTCCGAAAGAATAATAGAACAAGCAAGGAAAAATTTAAAAGAAGAAAAAAATCGCGATAAATCGACAATTATTAATATAATTCAAAATGAATTGGAAAAAGTTTTATCTGAATATAAAACCGATTCCGAATTAGAAAAATTTAATATATTCAAACCGTACGTGATATTAATTGTAGGTGTAAATGGAGCAGGGAAGACTACTACTATTGCAAAATTAGCTTACAATTATAAAAAAGCCGGATTAAAGGTGATTATCGGTTCAGCAGATACTTTTAGAGCCGCCGCAAATGAACAATTGGAAATTTGGGCAAAAAGAGTTGATGTTGAAATAGTTCAAAGTGATTCTGGAACCGACCCATCTTCAGTTGCCTACGATACATTAAAAATTGCAAAAAAAAATAATGCAGACGTTGTTCTAATTGATACCGCCGGTAGATTGCATACAAAACGTAATTTAATGGAAGAATTAAAAAAAATTAAAAGAGTATTATCAAAAGTTATTGATTATGCTCCCAACGATATTTTCTTGGTTGTTGATGGAACAACCGGACAAAATGCATTGACTCAGGCTAATGAATTTTCTAAATACACTGATTTAACAGGTTTAATAATTACAAAATTAGACGGTACCGCCAAAGGCGGCATGGTGTTCCAAATTTGTTCGGAGTTAGACATACCTTTAAAGTATATCGGAATTGGTGAAAAAATTGATGATCTGCAATTTTTCGATCCACAATCTTTTGTTAAAGCAATTTTTAAATAAATTTTTCTAATTTATTATACTTTAAATATATCTGATAACATAAAAAGTCTAATTCAAAAATAACCCACGTTTTCAAGTGTGGGAATCTGAACGAAAACAAAATATTCCCAATTTGAATTTACAATAATAAATCTTTTATTTATTTTAGTTTTAAAATTTACATTTCTTATAAAAACTTAATGTTAATTAAAAAACCAAGACATAGAATTTTCGATTATACTCCGAGATATTACAAACCTAAAAAGGATAATAGAGAATTACGTAAAAAAAAGTTAAGGTTTCGTTATAATAGGAATATTAAAAAGAAAAAAAAATCAATAATCTTTTGGATTTTATTTTTACTCTTCGTTTTATACATCTATTTAAAATTAGCAGGGTATATACACTAGAATTATTTTGTTAGGTCGGGTTTGAAATGAATCGAAAATTGTTAGTTTACATAATATTCATTATAGGACATTTTTTATTAATCCCTAATAACACAAATCTTCTGAGCACTTAATCTTTTTAAAATATACGATAACTTTTACAAATTTCTTGAAAATGTTTTAACTTCGAATCATGCCCAAAAATCACAAGAACATCGCTACGTTGTAATTTGTATTCCGGATCAGGTGTAATTATTTCTATTTCTTCGCCATCGTCGGAAAGTATTGATTTAATATGCTTTATCATAAGAACTTCAACGCCATATTGATTTCTAAGTCGTAATTCAGCCAATGTTTTATTGACAAAGCTTAACGGAATAATTTGTTGAATTATTGAGTATCCTGATGCAATATGTGAAGGATTTTGTTCGTTTACGGTTTTTAATTCTGTAGATAATCCATCTGCAAGATTAAATTTCAGAGATTCGTGATTGTAAATTTCGATAATTTGATGTTGAGTTATTGCTCCTAATACTTTATCAGGTTCTTTTCTATTAACAACAGGAAATTGGTCTAAATTCCATTTACCGAATAATTTAAGCACATGATCTAAATCTTCATTTATATCTACTGTAATAATTTTAGGATTCATTATATCTTTGGCAACAATAAAATCTTTAACCGAATCATAATCTGTTATGATTGCACGCAGTTCCGTTTCCGAAATAGTTCCCGATATTTTCCCTTCCAAATTAATCGTGTAAAAAGTATTAGTGGGATTTTCCATTATTTTGCCAACTAATTTAGGTAATGGAGTTTGTTCGGGTATAAGTTCAATATTTTTTAATTCAATATCTTTAACTTTTATACCTTGAAGAATACTCATTTCTTTACCGGCTTTAATTTGATAACCTAAAGCCTCTAAATGTTTAATATGAACGGAACCTTTCAAAATAAGCTGAACAAGTGTTGTGCTCATAACCACTGCCAACATCAAAGGCAAAATATAAGTGTAATCTTTTGTCATTTCGAAAATGATTAAAATTCCCGTAATTGGAATTGTACTAATTCCGCCTAAAACAGCACCCATTGAAACTAAAATAAATGTAGTTGGCGCTAAATGAAGTCCGAATACCGAATTTGCAATCAAAGTAAATAAATATCCGAAGGTTGCTCCCAAAAATAACGACGGTGAGAAAAGACCTCCAAAACCTCCGGAACCCAAAATTAAAGGTACTAACAAAAATTTAAGTACTAATAATATTAGAACAATCTGCCAAGCTAACGAACCGGCAAGAATTTTATTTATTCCGCTATATCCAATACCAAAAATATCTTTGAAGAAAAATCCGCTAACACCCATAATCAGTCCAACACCTAACATACCAACCCATTTGGGGATCACTTTATATATTTTTGCTTTAAATAAATATTCGATGCTCGATGAATATCTAATGAATAAAAGAGATAGAAATCCGGCAAAAAGTCCTAAAATTATATAAATATAAAAATTAGAATAATCGCCGATTATTGGCGGACTAAAATGAAAGATTGATTTGTTTCCTAAAAATGTTCGGGAAATTGCACTGCCGGTAACGGAAGCAAGAATAAGAGCGGAAAA
>CAZXJG010000139.1:0-9043 GCA_964640985.1 uncultured Melioribacteraceae bacterium
TATTTGGAATGACTTACATGAAAGAATACTACTAATCAAACCTTTATTTTTGGCTGGTGAGCATTCTGCACAACAACATGCTAAAAGACTTCAAAGTTTGGAAGACTATTTTGAAAGGGGGAAAGTTAATGTATTGAGTTGTTCAACTACTATGGAAATGGGTGTTGATATTGGAGGAATTTCTGCGGTAGTAATGAATAATGTACCTCCAAAACCTGCTAATTATTTACAAAGAGCAGGACGAGCCGGACGTCGTGGAGAGGCGAAATCACTTACACTTACATTTTGTGCTTCAAATCCAATTGGCTCTAATGCTATGGATAATCCAATGTGGGCATTAAATCATAAAATTGCACCTCCATTTATTAGTTTCAATAGTTATGCAGTTATAGAAAGACATATCAATGCATTTTTCTTGGGTATGTTTGTACAAACGCTGGGAGGAATGAAAATTGTTGAAAATATTGAAAACTTTTTCCTTGATAAGTACTCAATTGCAGATAAATTTTTAGACTGGTTGGTAATAATTGATATTAAGAAATATAAAAAAGAACTTAGTGTATTAAAGCATGCAACACCTTTGAGTGAGAAAAGTTTAAGTGCATTACTATCCAAAACAAAAATTCTTTTTGAAAACCTAAAAGAGCAAACTCTACGGAAAAATTACAACTACAATAAAAAATTACAAGAGTTAAAAGAGCAATTTGGTGAAAACTCTCCAGCATATCGAGCAATAAACTATCAATTAAACCAATTTAAAAGAGAATATGTAATTGGTTATTTAGCAAATAAAGGATTTATTCCTAGTGCAGGTATGCCCACAGGAGTAGTAAATTTTGACACGATTACTATTGAAGATTTAAAGAGAAATCAAAATAGAAAAAACAAAGATGAAAATTATCTTTCAAATAGACCTAATCCCTCTTATCATATAGTTCGAGCACTTTCAGAATATGCACCTGGCAATAACATAATAATTGATGGATGGAATTATCAATCAGCAGGAATTGTTCTAACAGGCGAGTATGATAGTGCAAAAAGAAACGTTATTCAGTCATGTTATAAATGTGGTTACCAAAGGATATTAGAAGTTGGACAAGATGAGATTAGCGATAATTGCCCATATTGTGGTAATGAAAGTTTAATTGGTCTCAATCTTAAAGATAAGGAGCCGGGCAAATATACAGAATTAATAGAACCGGCTGGTTTTGCTGTTGATATTTTTAATCCACCTACTCGGAAGTTCTCAGAAATATCAAATGCTCAATATATTGAACCACTTTTAATTAATGTTAATCCATGGACAGATGAGTCCACAAGTATTTATGATATTAGAGAAAGTATGGATAATGCAGAAATATTATATTACAATAAAGGAAATGGTAATGGTTATGCAGTCTGTATGCTTTGTGGTAAAACGGAAATAAAAGAAGATAATCTTATACCTCATAATAGATTAAGAGGTGGTAAAGATTTTAGAAATGATAGTATTTGCAAAGGTAATGTTAAGAAAAATGTAATTCTTGGTGGTAGATTTAGTACCGATTTTTGTGAAATTAGGTTTAGAGAAGAGAATGGTTCGTTTTCCAATGATGAAGTAAGTTTGTGGTCATTAGGTGTCGTATTAACAAAAACACTAACCACATTTTTAGGTATAGAAGAGAGTGAGTTAAGTTTTGGAATCAAAAAATATGACTCTTATCGTTCGTTGTTTATCTTTGATAATGCAAGGGGAGGTGCAGGATATTCTGTTCAGTTTTCATATTTTGCAGAAGAAATTTTTAATGAAGCTTATAATAAGTTAAAGAATTGTGATTGTAAGCAAGCGTGTACAAAATGTTTAATAGACAGAAGTTCGCAATGGCATATTGATAAATTAAATCGTCATCAAGCAATAAAATGGTTGCAAAATGCAATTAAGCAAACTGTCCCTGATGTTTATAAAAAAGAAATTCCTAAATTAAAATCAATAATGGGTTCAATAAAGGAAGATATTCGAAGAACAAAAAATAGAAATGATATTGAAAAAATATGGTTTTTTATTGACAATAAAGTGTCTGATTGGGATTTGGAAAATGAACGTTTTATAATGGATTTTAAAGATAGAAGTGATATTAAATTTGTTATAGATAATAAACTTGAGCTTGCCAACGATGATCAGAATTTATTAACAGCAATCAAAATTCAAAGTTGGGCAGAGTTTTACATTGACAAAAATGAATATGGAAAATTAAAACCATTGTGTCAAATTCAGTTAAAGAATGGTTCATATATTATTTATTACTCAGAAATATTTGAAAAAACATTAAACAAAAGTTGGGGAAATTCTGTTAATGGTTATATTTATAAAGCTGATAATAATAGCCGATTAAATTTTGAGAAAATTTCAATTGATTTGCCAAAAGATAAGATGTATGAAATTCAAATTGAGGAAGGGGCAGAATTAAAGTCGAATGAATTAGCAAAACTATTTTTTGATAAAATTAAATCCCAAATAGATTTAGAACCATTAATGAAAAATAAAAATTTTGATATTACTTATAGTGATAAATATTTAAAATCACCATTTGCATGTTTACTATTAATTCAATTCATTAAAGAGTTACAAAATTTAATCGGTTTTAACATAAATTCATTAGAAGTCAAAGTGACGTCTTATGAGGAATACAAACCAGGTAAGATGATTTTTCATAATTATTCAAATGCCGATATCCGAGATGAAAGATTAAAGGAAATGGCAAAAATCAACCAGCTACCTATTAGCTTGTCATCTGGAAAGCTTCCACATTACAGATATTTTGAATTTAAAAATGAAGATATAACGATTACCATTAGACCAGATGGCGGTATCGAACATGGGTGGCATGCTACAAGTTCAGTTTATAATACAAATATTAGTGGTGATAAAAATATTGACATAAAAAAAAGTGTTGAATATCCTCTACTGTATTCATTGATAATCGAGAAATAAATAAAATTAAAAGGTACATGTGCAAAAATGCTTAGCGATTTAAAATACTTTGATGTATTGTCAGATATTTCCGTTCAAGTGTTTTTGACCGCATCATTAAGCAAATAGATAAGGAATGAAAATGATAGAAAACAACTCAGAAATAATAATTTATGAAGCACCGGATGGCACAACAAAACTTCAAGTTCAATTAGAAGATGAAACAGTTTGGCTAACCCAAGAGCAAATGGCTCAATTGTTTGGTAAAGGTAGAACAACGATAACCGAACATATCGGTAATATTTTTAAAGAGAATGAACTGAATGAGAAAGAGGTGTGTCGGAATTTCCGACATACCACTAAACATGGCGCAATAAAAGGGAAAACACAATCAAAAGAAGTAAAATATTACGACCTTAACGTAATCATATCAGTAGGTTACAGAGTAAAATCCAAACAGGGAACAAAGTTCCGTCAATGGGCAACTAAAAGGATTCATGAGTACATTGTAAAAGGTTTTACTCTGGATGATGACCGCTTGAAGCAAGAAGGTGCAAGGTCAAGATACTTCGAAGAACTTCTTCAGAGAATACGTGATATACGAAGCAGCGAACGGAATTTTTATCAAAAAGTTACTGACATTTACGCAACAAGTATCGATTATAAAAATGACGACGAATTAACAAAAGAGTTTTTCGCCACAGTACAAAATAAAATGCATTTTGCTATTCATGGAAAAACAGCAGCAGAGATGATAAATGAAAGAGTAGATGCAAAGAAACCGTTTTTAGGTCTAACGAATTTCAAAGGTAAATATATAACCACTCGTGATATTGGAGTTGCTAAAAATTACCTTTCAGAAGATGAATTAAAACAATTAAATCTAATAGTATCAATGTATCTCGATTTTGCAGAACTTCAGGCAACCACCGGAAGATTAATGAAAATGCAAGATTGGATTCGAAAACTGGATGATTTTTTGAAAGTTAGTGAAAAAGAGCTTTTAACTAATGCTGGTAAAGTGAGTCATAAAAATGCCATCAAAAAAGCAAAAGTTGAATATGAAAAATACAGAAAAGCAGAAGATAAAAAATACATCTCAGATTTTGACCGTGAAATGAAGAAACTATTGAAATCTGAGGACAAAAATAAAAAAAATAAATAAACGGTTAAATTTTAAGAAAACAAAGGTAAAAAAATCTTCTTGGTACGGTCCTACAACAAAAGCTATAAGCAATAGCTGAAAAACGCTACTGCTCATAGCAAGATCGTTATGGGCAAGTATAATGGCGTACTACTAAATTGAGAATCAGATGGAAATAAATCTAAATCTAAGGAGTGATATTTTAGAGTGTTCTCTGCACATGGAGAAAGAAATAAACAACCTTCTATTGTTGCTTCTTGGTATTCATTCCGACAATAAGGAAACTAGATTATTTGGCAATAGAGCTGGAACTATTTCATTCAAAAATAAAATTGACCTACTGTATGATTTGCAGATTCTTTCAAAGGAAGAAAACTTTGATTTTGAATTATTGATGACGTTTAGAAATAAATTTTTACATGATATTGATTGTAATTCATTTAGTAGTGTATTTGAACAATTAGGCAATGGTATAAAAAATAAATTTAAAAATTTCATTGAAGAAGGAGAAAGTATAAATGACGAGAAAGCCTGTTTATCAGCATTTAAAAGACTCTTTCTGAAAAATCTGAAAGTTCTATCGAAAAAGATTGAATCAAAGAAAACCTTAATTAAAAGTAAAGCAGAGTTATTCCATGTTTTTAATGACCAAATTATATATCAGATTGATTTGTTCTTTGACCTTATTTCTGAAATATATCTTACTTTAGAGTCGACTGATTTAAACAACAAGAAAACTCAAGAATCAGCAACTATTATCTCGAAGTTATGCCAAAAATTTGTCGACAGGTATTCTAACGATGAGAAATACCAATCTTTAAAAATAAGACACAGGGATATTTTTTTGAATCCTGAAATACAAAAGGAGTTCTGGAATATTGCTAAATCGGAAGATTTTGAATCAAAGATTAAAGAACTAAAAAAAGAATTATAAAATACCAGCGCATAACAAAACCTATACGTAATGCGGGTAATGTGCTAACACTTAGGTTTTTAACATTAAATAAAATTAGTAGTAACTTGAAAGTATGGAGCTTCGAAATCCCGCACTACGCATAGCCAAACCGTTATGCTGCATACAGCGAACACACTACTAAAATAATAACGAAAGAAGATTTGCAATTGTCAATTAAAGTACTTATTTTTGTACATGATTAATAACATAAAATAAAAAAACAATGATTGTTGCAAACTTCACAGAATTTAGAACGTCATTAAAAAAATTCCTTGATAACGTTGAAAATAATCATGAGACGTTAATAATAAAAAGGAAATCCGGGAAAGGAGCTGTTATGATCTCGTTGGACGAATACAACTCAATTATGGAAACGGTACATTTATTGAGTTCTAAAGCAAATGCTGACAGGCTTTACGAGTCAATTCAGCAAATGAGAAAAGGGGAAACAATAACCCATGACTTAATCGAAGAATGATGAAGATTACTTTTTCAAAAAATTCATGGGAGGACTATCTTTCATGGCAGAAAGAAGACAAAAAGATATTGAAAAGGATTAATCAACTGATAAAAGACATTCAACAAACGCCATATCAAAGAATTGGGAATCCAGAACCATTAAAATATGATTTAGCTGGTTTTTGGTCAAGACGAATTGACAGAGAACACAGACTTGTGTACCAGTTTTTTGACCAAGAGATATTGATATATAGTTGTAAGTATCATTATGATAAATAAGATACGCAGTATAACAAAAAATATAGTGCATGCCGCAATTGGTTGTTAATATGAACAATAGAGCTTTAATAAAAGTTGTTTATAAATTGAAAAAAAATAGCATTTAAATGCGGCACGCACCATATTCAAACCGTTGTGTGCAAATTAAATCAAGAGCTACTAAGTTAGATAAAGGATATTAAGAAATTAGGGGAAAAAATTATGGAAGAAAAAGCATTAATATATAGTGAAAATGAGTTTGGGAAAATAGATGGTAAGGTTGCAAATGGACTTGTACGGTACTCGGAACGATATAATATCATTGGCGTTATAGATAGTACAAAAACAGGGCTTGATGCAGGAGAATGTCTTGATGGAATGAAAAAGGGAATTCCTATATTCCGAAACATTGATGATGCCTTGGATAATTTGGGGTATATTCCTAAATATTTTATCTATGGTCTTGCACCTCTTGCTCCATTTCTTGACAAGGAACAGCGTAAAATAATCGTATCTGCTATGGAAAAGGGGATGGATATTGTAAATGGCCTACCGGAATTTTTTACAGAAGATGACGAATTTATAAAAAAAGCAAATGAATGTAATGTCAAAATATTTGATTTTCGAAAACCTCCCCCAACGAAAAGATTTGCATCTTTTCTCTGGTCAGATTTTCGAAAACAAAACTCCAGTAATAGTTGTTACCGGTACAGATTGTGCCGTTGGTAAAATGACTACTGCCCGGAATATTGTTGAGACATTAAAAAAGGAAAATATAAGTGCTGTATTTATAGCTACAGGACAAACAGGTTTGCTTCAGGGTGCAAAGTATGGGATGGCATTAGATGTTCTAACTTCAGGTTTTACGACAGGAGAAGTTGAAAAAGCAATTATAGATGTAGTCAATGCAGAACATCCTGATATAATTATTGTTGAAGGTCAAGGAGGATTAAGCCATCATGCATTTAATTCTTCAGCTGCCATTATAAAAGGTTCAAATCCAGATGCAATAATTATTCAGCATCCACCAAAAAGAAAAAATCGTTGTGATTTCCCGACAATTCCTATGCCGGCATTAGAAACCGAGATAGAGCTTAATGAAGTGTTTTCAAAATCCAAAGTAATTGCCATTACAATTAACCATGAGGATATGACTGAGGCTGAATTGGAAAAAACAATAGCAGAATATGAAGACAGATATAAACTACTGTTACGGATGTTTTAATGTATGGATGCGATAAAATTATTAAAAAAATATACGAAGTATTCCCCGAAATACTAAAGTGAGTATATGATTGACATTATAACACCGATGATAGAGGTAAACCTTGGGAAAATTGCCCACAATGCAAAAACATTGAAAAAACTTTATGGTTCAAAAGGTATTGATATAGTTGGCGTAACAAAAGTAGTTTGTGGAGATCCTAATATTGCTGAAATTATATTAAAAAGTGGAATTTGCACACTTGCTGATTCAAGAATAGCTAATATCAAAAAAATGCGTGATGCAGGCATTCAAGCACAATTTCTTTTATTAAGAACCATTCGGAGTCAGGCCAAAGAAGTGGTAAATTATGCCGACATTAGTCTTAATTCGGAACTTTCGGTAATTAAAGAACTTTCAAAATTTGCAGTAAAACGAGACACTGCACATAAAATTATACTGATGGTGGAGTTGGGAGATTTAAGAGAGGGAATAATGCCGTCTGATTTAGAAAACACCATTAAAGAAGTGATAAAATTGAAAGGAGTTAAACTTGTAGGTATTGGAACCAACCTGGCTTGTTTCGGAGGGATTGAACCTGATGATAAAAAGATGAGTCATTTGTCCTCGATCGCAAAAAATATTGAAGAGAAATTCAAATTAAAATTAGAGTTTGTTTCCGGGGGAAACTCAGCTAATTATAATTGGTTTATTGCAACGAAAGATATTGGAAAAATCAATAATTTAAGATTGGGAGAATCAATATTTTTGGGGTGTGAAACGCTTTACAGGAAACCAATTCCGGGATTATTTACAGATGCTTTTACACTAAAAACAGAGGTTATTGAATCGAAAATAAAGCCATCAGCACCTTATGGAAAAATTCATCAAGATGCATTTGGAAAAATACCAAAATTTTTTGACCGTGGTTTAATAAGAAGAATTATACTCGGAATTGGATTACAAGATGTTTTAGTTTCAGGATTAACGCCTATATTGGATATTGATATTCTTGGAGCAAGCAGTGACCATATTATCGTTAATGCAAAACAGACAGACTTAAAAGTGGGAAATATTGTTAAGTTCAATGTCAATTATGGAGCTTTACTTTCAGCTATGACATCGCCATATATAATCAAAAACTATAAATGATTTTATGACAGCACAAGAATATTGCGAATTAGTTGAACGAATGGATCGCTTTCAGAAGCAACTTATTCCAACTATTATCATTAAGGAAGACCATTCTCCATTAATCAGTTTAAAAGAATCAGGATTTAATTTAATGTTTGAACCTTCCATTAAAAAAGATTATAAATATCTCGTTAGAGAAGCTGTTTTTGAAAAAATAGGCAGGATAAGTAGACTTTTAGACAAGCAAGATAAAGTATTAATTATTCGTTCTGTATGGAGATCATTTGAACATCAAAAACTTTTACGGAGAAATCGGGCTAAAATTATAAAGGATGAACATCCCGATAAATCATTAAAAGATATCAATAAAATAGTTTCCTATTTCATTGCTTCAGAAGAAGAATCAATGCATTCAACCGGTGGGGCGGTGGATGCTTTAATATATGATTTGAAAAATGATTGTGTAATGGACTTTGGAAATAATGATGGTTTAAATTTAGAACTTAATAAAACTTGTTATCCATTTCATCCTGATATTACATCTAAAGCTAAAGAGAATAGAAAATTATTAATGGGTCTGTTTGAAAAAGAAGATATGATAAGTGATCCTAAAGAATACTGGCACTTTGATTATGGAAATGTTATATGGGCAATAGGAAAAGGTGAAAAATATGCTAAATATGGTATTATTAAAAAATTATCAGCACACAACAAAGGCTATACGTAATACGGGTAAGGTGCTAAATATGAACAATATAGCGATAATGAAACTTAGTAGTAACTTGAAAGTGTGGAGTTTCAAAACCCGCACTACGCATAGCCGAAACCGTTGTGCGTCATTAAAATAAAGTGAGATAAAATGAAAAACATTACTAAAATTTTAGTTTTTTTTATTACAATTTCTTTATTGGGTTGTAATTCTAATTCGACAAAAAACAG
>CAZXJG010000140.1:0-9008 GCA_964640985.1 uncultured Melioribacteraceae bacterium
TACCCTCAGCTTTATGAAGTAGTTAAAGAACTTTCGGAAAAAGCAATGCTTCCAATGCCGCGTGTTTATGTTGTCAATAATCCAACACCCAATGCTTTTGCAACCGGGCGAAATCCTAAAAATGCCGCAGTTGCAGTTACAACCGGAATTTTAAAAATATTAAACAGAGATGAACTTGAAGGCGTGTTATCACATGAACTTACCCATATAAAAAACAGAGACATTTTAGTCAGCACAATTGCAGCAACTCTTGTGGGCACAATAACTTTTATTGCAAGGTTAGTCGGATTTGCCGCTATTTTCGGCGGTAGAAGCAATGACGACAGTGATGGTTTATCTTCGCTGGCATTAATGATATTAGCTCCTCTTGCTGCAATATTGCTTCAATTGGCAATTTCCCGTTCACGCGAATATATGGCTGATGCCGGCGGTGCAGAAATAAGCGGGAAGCCTCTTTCGTTAGCATCGGCTCTTAATAAACTTACTTCGGCAAACAAACAAATTCCGATGCGTAATGCATCTGCTGCTTCTGCTCATATGTTTATTGTGAACCCCTTATCCGGTAAGTCTTTTATGAAATTACTTTCTACACATCCTTCTACTGAAGAACGTATAAAAAGATTACAAGAAATTGCCGAGGGAAGAAGATAAATGAACAAAATTTTTATCGTAATTTTATGTATAATCTCGGGAGGACTTTATTCCACAACTGTTGCACAAGAAAGTAACCTTCAAAAAATCTATTCTTCAATCGAAAAATCTCTCGATAATAGTATCAAAACAAACAACAAAGAGAATCTGTTTTTAAACTATTCTTCTCCACCGAATTATAAGATCTTAAAAAATAGAATCCTTTTATGGCTTGCCGAAAACGACACCGTTGTTATGAAAAGAAAAGAAGCGGAAGAAATTATCAACTATTCTTTGGATGAAACCGGAGTAAAATATTTGAATGTTTTTAGGAACGGATTATTCGGCAATTATAAAGTTAGAAGAAAAATTTATCTTAACGGCTCTCTTAATATTGTTAGAAATAACAAAATTGTTTTTGCCAAAGAAATTAAATTAACCGACATAGATACCGTTAATTACGATAAAGTAAAATCGTTGGAAAACTTCTCATTACCATTTACACAAAGCAAACTTCCTACTGCACCGTTTATTTCAGGAATTATTGAACCTGCTGTTGCAATCGGCACAGCCGTTATTGCGGTTTATTTGTTTTTCAAAATTAGGAGTAAATAGATAATTTGAAGGCACTTTAAATTTAACTATCTTTAAAGTTTAAATTAAAAAACATAAAATAAACACAAAGGACAAATGCGAAAAATACTTATTTTATTAATTACAATACCTGTTTTATGGAGTTGTTCAAGCTCGGTAGATACCACTTTAATGACACCGGGGCAGCATTTTAAATATGCTAAAAAACTGTATAACAACGAGGATTATCAAAAAGCTCAGAATGAGTTCCAATCCATTCTTCTTCAATTTCCCGGGAGTGCAGTAAACGACGACGCCGAATATTATCTTGGAATGACTTATTTTAAATCGGAGCAATATTTACTTGCAGCCTATGAATTCAGCAAGTTAATAAAAGATATTCCTACAAGCCCCTATGTGCCCGATGCTCAATTTATGTTAGCTGATTCTTATTATAAACTTTCACCTCCGTATCAGCTCGACCAAACATATACCAAAAAGGCTATTCAGGAATTTCAAGCATTTATAGATTTTTTCCCCACTAACGCAAAAGTCCAAAAAGCTGAAAAGAAAATCAGCATTTTGACCGAAAAGCTTGCAAAAAAATTATATATGAGTGCATACATTTATGAAAGGATGGGTTATTACAGAGCTGCAATTATTTATTATCAGGATGTTATAAATAGTTTTCACAACACCAAATATGCATCAAAAGCTTTATATCGTAAAATAAATTTATTAGTAGAAACCAATAAAAATAAAGAAGCATTAAAAGAAGCCGAAAATTTTCTTATTCAATATCCTAAAAACCCAAACGCACCGGCAATTAAAAAGCTTGAAGCGGCTTTATCAAATAAAAACAAGAGCTGATGAAAAGGGAAGTTGATAAAAGAAAAACCGTAAAAAATTCCGTAATTACTATGACGGAACTTGTGCTTCCGCACCATACAAATCAACTTGGGAATTTATTAGGCGGACAATTAATGCATTGGCTGGATATATGTGCGGCTCTTGCCGGTTCAAAGCATTCACAAAGAATTTGTGTTACTGCTTCTGTAGATAGAATCGACTTCCTTTATCCTATAAAATTGGGCGAGGTTGTAACTTTATATTCCTCCGTAAATAGAGTATTTAATACCTCAATGGAAATCGGTGTAAAAGTTTTTGCCGAAAGCCATCTGACGGGTAATTGCAAACATACAAATTCGGCATATTTTACTTTTGTAAGCGTGGATGAAAACGCAAAACCAGTAAAAACATTTGAAATTATTCCCGAAACAGAAGATGAAAAACGACGTTATAAACAAGCGTTGGAGAGGAGGCAAGAAAGGTTGCGGCAACGCAGTTAAATTAATTAATTTTCTTCTGTTATTTCTTTCCCCACTTTCAATTACAACCGCACAAATTCATATTAACGGCTTTTGTAAAGTGGTTAATATTAATACCTTGCCGAATTACAATAAAATTTTCGAAATTGATTTTAATGAAGATGGAATTAACGATATTCTCCTTTCAGGTTCTAATAAAAAAAGCTTCGTTATTCACAAAGGTCTGAAAAACGGCGAATTGTCATCACCAATCAAAAAATTCTTTTATTATCCAATTACAGATATAAAAAAACTGAGCAAGAGAAAAAATTTCGGTTCGTTTTATCTTTTTATTTCCCGCAGCTCAAAACTTGCCGGATTAAGCTCATTTACCAAATATGGAACTTTACTGCTTCTTAATGTCCATCATTTTAATTCTTATCCTTCCGGGTTAAAGGTTGCCGATATTAATCAAAACGGGAAAAACGAAGCTTTGGTTTTCGGCAATAACTTTAACGGGTTATCCTTGTTATACCGGAAAAATTTTATTTTAAAAGAAAAGAAAATTTCAAGCAGAACAGCTTTTTCGTATGCCCAATTTATCGATTTGGATTATGACGGCTACCCCGATATTGCTGCGTATAATTTAATGAATCAATCAATTGATTTTTTCTTAAATGATCATTCGGGTAATTTTATTAAATCGCGCTCAATAGAACTACATAAAAACATTTCGGGTTTTTCCGTAACTGATATAAATAACAACGGATTTAGCGACCTTCTTTTTATTGAAAATAAAACGGTGGAAATTTTACTTGGCGATTCGGTCTCTTCATTTAACAAAAAAATTGATTTTAATATCGGAACTAAACCGGATAAATATGTAATTGGTGATTTTAATGAAGATGGTCTTAACGATTTGGCTTTTTTTAACAAAGCAAAAAATTCTTTTTTTATTTGTTTCGGGCTAACAGATACAACATTTACCAAACCGGTTTTATACTCGACAGGTAAAAATTTGCAAGACATTATTTCATCCCGCGATTCATTGGGTATCCGCCTTATGCTGCTGAGTAAAAAAGGATTTATCTATAAATTAACGGGTTTTAACAAGAACAGCATGGATTCTCAAAATTTTAATATAATGTTAGGGGGAAAACCGGGGTCGGTAGTGCCTTTTAGCTTGCACAATTCTAATTTAAATGGAATCTCCTTTTTCGATAAATATGATAATTCATTGAAAATTTTAATTGGAACGGCAAACCGGAAATTCAACTTATATTATAAAATTCCCCTTTACAGCAACTTAAACAAACTTTATGTATACAATAATAAAAAAAACCTAATCTTTTTTAATTATCGACAGCAAGGTAAAATAGTAAACGCTTTTCATTTTAACGGACTGCTTAAAAAAACAGTAAGCACACAAATTTATAACAATAGTCCGGTTATCGATCTTAAAGAAAAACACAATTTAAAAACCGGCAAAAATTTACTTTTTATCCTGGGAAGCGATTCATCGCATTTGTTTAATATATCGGAATTCAGCACAGATTCATCGCAAATAATAAATATGGAGAACGACACCACCACATCATTTTTGAGTGATTCGCTAAGTAAAACATACAATAAGGGAATTAAATTCTGTTGGAACAAGTTTAACGACTCTACATATTCCGATTGTTTCGGATTAGACACAACAAATAATCATTATATTAATGTAAGTGGAATAAACCGAAAAGACGAAGGAATTTTAACACTTCGTGATTTTTATAAAAATATATCAATTGGTAAAAAAAATAGAGCTATTTTGTGGAATGATAATGAAATTTTGTTTTATAAAAACGATACAACTGCGAAAATTCTTTTAAAAACAGAATTAGAAAAAGAAATTTTTAAAAAAATTTACTTTTTGCCAAATTCATTTTTCAAAGGGGATATTCAATACAGTATTATTTATAACCTACCCAAAAAAAACTTTTATAAAATTCAATATAATTGGAATAATAAAAAATTTTCCATTTCAAATTTCATTGATAACGTTAAGATCAATGATTATTTTGTTTTTCGATTTAATTTAAATGATGTGTTTTTAATTTATTCAAATGCTGTTAACCACGAAATAAAATTTGTTAAAATTAATGAATAAAACTTTTATTTTTATAATTATCCTATTGAGTTATTTTCAAATAAACGCTCAAAATCTCGATTCGCTTTACAACGCTTTTGTCAGGTTAAAAACCTACCGGTTAGAAACCATCCAATCAAAAACCGAAAATGCCGCATTGAAAAATAGAATTCTAAGCACACAAAACGTTGTAAAATGCGGTTTTAGTTTATCAAACGCCATAGTTTTAAATTTTAAAAAATTTAAAACTTCACGGCAAAAAGTTTTATCTGTTCTATTACAAAGACCCGAACTGCAAACCAGTATGGTTACACCGTCGGGAAAATTTAGAGTTCATTACGACACAACCGGAGCAAATAAACCCAATTATATTAAAGGAGATTTAAAAGCATCGTTAAATGCATTAGCCAAAGCACTCGATTCTTCATATAATTATGAAGTCAATATTTTAAAATATCCCCCGCCTCCTTCGGATATGGGAGCCGGTGGTGACGACAAATATGATATTTATGTTGAAAATCTTCCCAGCGGTTTTTACGGTACAACCACACCCGAAACGGATATCGGGAATTCCAGATATACCGCCTACACCGAAATTGATAACGACTTTGCGCCGTCGGAAAATTACAATACTTTCGGCATTAAAGCTGCTGAAGTTACCGTTGCTCACGAATTTCATCACGCTATCCAGATAGGTGATTATATAGATAGATACAGCTTAGACGGATTTTATTACGAAATTACTTCAACTGCAATGGAAGAATTCGTTTTTAACAGTGTTAATGACTATTATTTTTATATGGGAAGTTATTTTAACAATCCGGGAAGATCCCTTTCTAAAAACAACGGTTACAATTTGGCAATCTTAAATATTTATTTAAAAGATAGATTCGGCTTTGGTATTTTAAAAAGGATTTGGGAATTAATGGTTCATAACCGTGCAATTAAAGCCATTGCTTTGGCTATTGCAGAACACGGCTCTACTTTTGCACACGAATTTAATACCTTTGGAGTATGGACATATTTTACAGGTTACCGCGCAGTGCCGGGAAATAAGTTCTTTGATTTTAATGATGCCGTTCACTATCCGTTAATAAGTCCTACTACAACTGTCGAATTTAGTCCCCCGAAAAAAACATTAAGTTTGGAATTAGAACCCGCTGCAAATATGTTTATTGTTTTTCCCGAACACTCCGGTAATGTTTTTGATACTTTAGTATCAATAATAACTAATTCCGATATTCAAAATGCAATTGATTCTCCGAGTAATTTTATTTCATTTAATTATACTTTATCATCTGTAAACGGAAACGGCTATACGGTTATCAATGATAAATACTACTCAAAAATTGAAAGTACAAATAAAGATTTTTTACGAGAATCCGATATATTTAATAATATACCCGTTGATAATAATGCTCATAAAATAGCCATTGACTATGCTTATCCCCAGCCGTTTAGATACAGTAAAAATTCTTATGTTTTTATTCCGGCAGCTTATAGTACCAATGAATATGCAAAATTAAATATTTATACTCCTGATATGCATTTGGTTTATTCGGGCAAAAAGAGAATTTATTCTATTAATAAGGTGGTTGTACAGTGGAATTGTAGAGATAACGAAGGAAATAAATTACCTTCGGGTATTTATATTTACGTAGACGAATCGGGCGGTTTAATTAAAAAAGGTAAATTGGTAATTTTCAATGATTGATTATAATTTAAAATTAGAATCCGTTACTAAAATTTTCGGAAGACGACTAATTTTTAAAAACATAAATTATACTTTTCATTCCGGAAAAGTTTACGGCGTAGCGGGAAGTAACGGGTCGGGGAAATCTACACTTACAAAAATATTAGGTGATATTATTTCTTCAACAAGAGGAAAGGTAACACACTTCGAAAATGAAAAACAAATAATTTCTGAAAAACTTCACAATAAAATAGGTTTTGTTTCGCCATATCTAATTTTATATGAAGAATTTTCCGCTGAGGAAAATCTTTTACATTTTTCAAAAATTAGAGGAATTAAATACGACGTGGAACGCATTTCGTATTTATTAAATGAATTTAACCTTTATAATAGAAAAAATGATTTATTAAATACTTACTCGTCAGGTATGAAACAACGGATGAAATTTATTTTTGCCCTGCAGCATAATCCCCCGCTTTTATTGTTTGATGAACCCACATCAAATTTAGACAATAGCGGCAAAGATAAAGTTTACGAGCTAATCGAAAACGAATCAAAAGAAAAATTAGTAATTATTGCAAGCAATGAAGATAACGATTTGTCAGTTTGTAGTGAAATACTAAGAATTGAGAAATATAAGAATAACTCGATAAAGTAAACATTACCCGGTATTTTGTACGCTTCTTTTTTATTTGACAGATTACTTCGTCGCTGTACTCTCCTACTATTGCCACAATTAAATATTGTAAATAAATTGAATGGAAATACATTTGATTTTTTTTAAGACAATTCAATTAATTATGCATTTATATAATCTTGGTTCTAAAATCTTATATCCGAAAATTAAGATAAAAAAAAGGTTATTACGAACGATCCCGCCATAGGCGGAAGTGCAGTGAAGCAATCTTTTAAATTCTGCAGAATTCCACTATTCTTCCGGCACATTAAAATATTATTTAGTCGTTAGGAATTCCAAAAAATTATCCTTTGAAATAACATTATATTTGGAATCAGGATAAGTTTCTTTCCATAAACGCGGTTCTTTTGTTTTTGCAGTACTGTATTTGAATTCAAACGCCCGTAGTTCACCGTCTCCATCTTCTATTAAATCAATTTCTTTTCTATCGTAAGTTCGCCAAAAATAATCATTGCAGAAAATCCTTTTGTATTCCTTTGTCTTTAGCCGCTCGGCAAATATGAGTCTCTTATCGACACTAAATATTCGATTTTATCATTTCTATTTAATTCCCTCAGCACCTCAGGATAACTGCCGAATACTAATAAGTCTTCTAACATTTGAGTAATCTCAAATCCACCCAACTGATTGAACAATTCC
Organism: uncultured Melioribacteraceae bacterium; assembly: GCA_964640985.1. GTDB lineage: Bacteria > Bacteroidota > Ignavibacteria > Ignavibacteriales > Melioribacteraceae > CAZXJG01. The sequence continues at coordinate 7,668 of CAZXJG010000140.1, forward strand.
AAGATCGAAATAGGATATAATTTACGTTTTATTTGTCTGCCGGTAAGCGGTTCTCCTATTTTATTAGATAGATCAAACGATGCGGAACCGGTAGCAATCACAACGGTATCAGGTAAATGGTCGATTAATAGTTTTAGTCCTTTCCCCACAAAAGGAATTTTTTGTGCTTCATCAATGAAAATTATATCATAATTTTTGAAATTGGTAATAATAGTTTGCAGCCTTTGAGACGACAGAATTTCTCTAACCGGCATATCATCTCCCGTTCCGGAAAATATCTTTCCGTTGAAAGATGAGAGCATTTTATTTACAAGTTCTGTTTTACCAACGCGGCGCGGACCTTCTAAAACAAACACTTTTCCCTTTTTTAAAATAGTATCCTTTGAATTTTCAAAAAATCGGTTAAACCATAAGCTGTTCATTTTTACAAATTCCCTAAAAGTTAAACTTAACTTAACAAATTTGTATAAATTTGGCAACTAAAGTTGCCAAATTCCTATTAATACGGCAAAATTCCCGTTATTGCGAGCGAAACACTTTTTGTTGAAAAAACAACTGCATTGTAAACCCAGCGCTTTTTATTGGGTAAAGCAATCTCTTTTATTCGGCAGATTGTTTCTTCCTTCGGACTTGTAATGACGATTTCTTTTCTTATTCGTGTATTCCGCGGCAAAAAGACAAGACACGAATTACACAAATTCACACGAATGTTTTATTTAAGATTATTTTTATTTTTCCGTTACACAACTCAAACTGTATCTTTGCGATTGTTTTACTAAATTCAAGTATTGTAATAATTTTTATATTTTAATAATGATAAATTAACGGATATTAAATATGAAGGAACGAATATTACTTTTAATTATAATAATTATTGGCGTATTGACAATGGAATCTTGCAGCAGTAAAAGCGAAAAAGCCGATTTGGTTTTGTTAAACGGAGAAGTTGTAACTCTAAATAATGCAAAGCCCGAAGCCGAGGCAATTGCAGTTAAAAGCGATACAATAATGGCAATCGGTAAAACCGTATATATTAAAAATTTTATCGGAAATTCTACAAAAGTTATCGATCTAAACGGCAAATTGGCAATACCGGGATTTATTGACAGTCACGCACACTTTCTAAGTATTGGCGAAGCAAAAATGAATTTAGATTTAAACAACGCAAAAAACTGGCCCGAAGTAGTTGCTAAAGTTGCCGAGGCGGCTTTGGAAGTTAAACCAGGTCAATGGATTATCGGAAGAGGTTGGAACCAAGAGAAATGGAATCCGCCTGTTAGTCAAAACGTAGATGGATTCCCAATTAATAATGAACTAAATAATGCAACGCCTTTAAATCCT
>CAZXJG010000141.1:0-6519 GCA_964640985.1 uncultured Melioribacteraceae bacterium
AAAAATTTAATTAGCAAATATGAAATAATAGAAAATAAGGGATACAGCGGGGACGGAGTAAAGATTAAATGGGATGAAAAATATATACAACGAATTAAAGCAAGGAAAAAGCGAATAACAAAAAAAATTACAATTAGAAAAAGTGAAGCGATAGATATTGATATTATCGGGAATCAGCTCCCGTTTGAAATTGAAGGCGATACGGAACTAATCAAAATCGGGTACGAATGCGGGTTTGGAGAAAAAAATAGTCTTGGGTTTGGACTCGCTGAGATAAAATAATATAATATTAAAATAATTCGTGATAATTAGTGTAATTAGAGTCTGTCTCTAAATTATAATTACTTAAATAATAACAAGTTAAGGAATAATTTATTAAATTATGTTTAATAAAACAAAAAAAAGTTAAGGAAGCATGATGAAATTATTCAATAACTTAAGTCTAAAATTTGAAACATCAGATTGAGCAAATAATCCTGAATTTGGTTTACTTGATACGATATTAGAAGAACACCCGGAACTATATGACGAATTAAAAGCAGATATAATCGCGGGAACAAAGGGAAGTAATTTGGGAAGGCAAGATACGCCAAGTGTTGAGCAAGTAGTAAGAGCCGCATTATACAAAGAGTTAAAAGGTATTGATTACCGGGAATTGGAATATGCACAAATAGATTCACGAATATGTGCTACGTTTATAAAGTTAGATACTCGCAAGCCATATAGTTTTCAGATGCTACAGAAATACATTTCCAAGATATCATCAGAAACATTAAAATCATTATTAATAAAGTTAAACAAAATAGCCATATCCGAAGGATTAGAAGATTTAGAACGTATAAGAATCGACAGCACAGTTATAAAGACCAATATACATTATCCGACAAATAACTCTTTAGTATGGGATTGTATCAAAGAAAGTCATCGTTTATTAAGCAAGTTGCAAAAAGAAATAAAAGACTTAGATATAAGGAATTATACGAAATCTGCAAAAAAGAACTATTATAAAATCAACGTTATAAAAAGCAAAGATAAACGAACAAAGTTGTTTAGCAAACAATTGATACTCTTCACAAAAAGTATTAACCAAGTAGATCAAGTTATGAGAAATCCTAAAAAAAAAGACTTTAACAATACAGCCGTAGGAATAAAGATGTCTTTAGAGAAATTATTGTCATTGATGCGCCAAGTCTATGAAATGACAAAGAGAAAAGAAATATTGGGGGAAAAAGTTCCGAATGATAAAAAACTCTTTTCAATTTATGAGCTACATACAGATATAATCGTAAAAGGAGGCAGGGAAGTAATGTTCGGGCATAAAGTAAATTTAGCCGGAGGGAATAGTAATTTAATATTAGATTGTGAAACATTAGAAGGCAATCCATCAGACACGAATCTATATCAGGGAACAATGGACAGAATTATAGAGAATTACGGAAGAGTCCCGAGAGATTTAAGTACCGATGGAGGTTATGCGAGCAATGCGAATAAAGAATATGCACGAAGCAAAGGTATAGTAAACATCGTATTCAATAAGGTAGTAGGCAGTCTTCAAAATATCGCAAGCAGCAAAAAGATGGAAACAATTCTGAAGAAATGGCGCAGTGGAATTGAGGCAGTAATATCCAACTACAAAAGAGGCTTTGGAATGTTTATATGCAACTGGAAAGGCAAAGAGCATTACAAAGCAAAAGTGATGTGGAGTGCTATTGCCTACAACATAAGAGTAATGACAAGACTGGTCGTAAGTCAGATAAAACCGGCCTAAGTATTGTGTCAATTTACAAAGTTATTCACGGAATCCCTTCGGGAAAAACATTGTGGGTTAGGTATGTCTAAATCACATATTTTGATGTCAAAATTCTAAAAGAATAAACATAATTTAAATTTTAAGAAAAAATATTTGAATTTATAATTTTAAGATTGTTGAAATCATAAATTTGGTGCTTATCCCGAAGGGATGGATTCCCAGAATTTTAGAAATTTCTTGAATATTGCTACTTTCTTGAATATTGCTATTTAGAGACAGACTCTAATTATACATAAATTAAACGAAGACGAATTTAATGATAAAGTGCACGATTTATCTGATGTACAACGGGAAGATTTATTCAATTATTTAAACAAGTTGTTTAGTTAATATTTTTTGAAAAAATAGGAACATTTATTTTATCAATTCTGCCCGCTTCTATTTTGATAATTTCTATTTTCTTTGAATTATCTCTTTTTGTATATAATGATATTAGATTTATCCGTTTCATTTCTGAGGGTTCTTCCATAGAACATTCTTACTTCGTTCTTCTTGAAAAATTACACATTCAGGAAAGTATAAATAGAGGGTTTTCAAGTTAAATTTTATTTTTTTATTTAAAAACAAACTATTGATTTCATATTATTTTTAATTAAGTTTAAAAATAAAATGCACACGAGATTATAACTACAGCATTAGATCCAATTTATTTTATTAAATAACAGTGATAAAATGCGCTTAATTCTTCAGCTAAATAGTATAAACACTAATAGAGTTACAGCTAATTATTATTATCCCCTTTCTGCAGCAATTTATAAATTGCTGCGTTTTGGATCTGAGGAATTTTCTCAATTTTTACACGACTTAGGATACCGGATAGATACTAAAAGATATAAACTTTTTACATTCTCTTTAAAATTCGGTTCATTTCAAAGTGAAGGCAATTTCATAAATTTAATAACCCCAGAAGCTAAATTAATCATATCATCACCATTGGACAATAAGTTCATTAAAAACTTTATTTCAGGTTCTTTGCAAAGAAAAAACATAGAAATTTACGGACAAGGAGAACTATCCATTTTTGAAATTGAACAGATATCTTACATACCGACACCAATATTCACTGAACACACAAAGTTTATTATGCTTTCGCCAATGGTTCTTTCCATACAAAAAATATATAACGGTAAATTATCTCCCTATTACCTTCGATATCATGATAACATAAATGAGATTAATAAAGTATTTAATCAAAATTTGGTAAATAAGTATAAAGCCGTTTATCAACAAGATTATGATGGCGAACTTTTAACATTTTCGTGGGATCATAATTATATTAACAGAAGATTATCCGAAAATAAAAAAATAACAAAAAAAATATCTATTCAAATACCAAATATACCCCCAATAAATATTATTGGTAATCAAGCACCTTTCGAATTAAAAGGTAATCCCGAACTTATGAAAGTCGGCTATGAATGTGGATTCGGCGGTAAAAACTCAATGGGTTTTGGAATGGCTAAAGTTATACATTAGAAACGTTTCGGAAATGTTTCTTTTGTTTGAACGAATAGGGAAATAAAATAAATTGAAAATAAAAATTTGAGAAAATTTATGAAACTTGAACTAGAAGAAAAAATAATAATACTTGGTTCGTTATTTCATGATATTGGAAAATTCCAACAGAGATGTGGGATAAAGACAACAACCAAACATCAAGCACTTGGCGGAGAACTAATTGATGAATTTAAAGATGAATTTCTAAAAATTGTTGGAGATGATGCCGGTGTAGAACGAATAAAAAATATTATTAAATATCATCACGAAAAAAAGGAAGATGAGTTAATTCAAATTTGTAGAACTGCCGACCACTTATCTGCAAGTGAAAGAGTTGGTTTTGACGAAGAAGATGATTGGAAAGATAAATGGTCTCATAAATATTTATCATCTCTATTTTCAAAAATATATTTGAACAACAAGGATGAAAAGCATCAAAGATATTACCAACATCAAACTTTAACAAAGAAAAGTTATAAAATACTTATCCCTGAATTTAGCGAAGAGAAAGACTTAAAAGAACCCCGCTATAATTATCAGCCAAATGATTTTGATAGTTTTAAAAAGCAATTAAAAGCTGTTCTTCAATTCTATAAAGATGAAAATGATTTTAATACTTTGATAAATCTCCTTTTAATACTTTTTGAAAAATATATGTGGTGTATCCCGGACTTTACAGGCAGCGCACATACAGATATTTCTCTTTTTAATCATTCAAAAGATGTAGCAGGATTAGCGCACGCTATTTTTAAATCCGGCACCAAGGGGACAAATCTAAATTTAATTATCGGGGATTTACCTGGAATTCAGAAATATATTTTCAACGTCGCAAATAAAAATCCGGCTAAGGTTTTGCGTGGACGTTCAATTTTTGTTCAAATTCTCACGAGACAATTTGCGACTATTATTTTTGATAAATTACACTTAACGGACGCTTCTTTAATAATGCTTGCAGGCGGTAAGTTTTATATTATTGCACAAGATTCCAAAGATTTTTCCGAAAAGTTTAATCAAGCTAAAAAAGATATCGAAGATATTTTAATAAAGGATTTTAATTATCAGTTAAGTTTTTCAAGCGTTGCGCATTTGTTCAATTACGAAGATTTGAAAAGTAAAAAAACTACTTTCGGCGATATTATTGACGAAGCTTCTTATAAATTATTACTGAAAAGAAATCAGCAGTTTGAAAATGTTCTTTTTGAAAAAGGAGATTTTGATCAAAATGATTTTTTGTTATTTGATAAATACATTGAACCGGATGAAAATGCAGACTCAAACAGTATAAAGTGTTCTGTAACAGAATTACCGATTTTGAAAGGTCATTTGGGATATATAGAAGAAATAGATGCTGACGGTAAAAAGCAAAAATTGAGAGTTGATAAACAAGTGGAAAACGAATATAAAATTGGAAGTAAAGCACCTAAATCCAATATTATAATTGAATTTGATGAGAATGATAATGTAATTGAAGTTGAACATATTGATAAATATAAACCAAATAAAAATCTAAAACGGATTCTATTAAATCCCAACTTGGATGATTTGATTGATAAAGGAAACATTAAAAAAGATATTCTAAGAAACACACAGATTATTGAAGTTGCTAACTACACAACGCTGAGTAAAGACAAAAAAACTGATAAGAATATAGTTATGGATTTTGATAAAATAGAGGATGCGAACAATGGTGCAAAATTTCTGACGTTAATAAAAGGCGATGTGGATAATCTTGGTTTAATTATGTCTTCAGGTTTAATTGGAAACAAAGATTTCGACAAAGTAACAAATGAACCAAAAGATTTAACGGGAATTTCCAGAACAACAACACTTAGTAATCATTTGAAATATTTCTTTAGTTTTTCTTTGAATGGTTTCTTAAAAGATTGGGAAGATGGTAAAATACTTGATAACGAAGAAAAGAAACTTTTTACTGATGATTATAAAAATACTGAAGAAGGGGAAAAACATTTTAATGAACATATCAAGGACAGAAAAGTTTACACTGTTTTTGCAGGCGGTGACGATTTAATGCTAGTTTGTCCGCAAAGTTCTTCTCTTAAATTAGTTAACACACTGAATAAAACTTTTAACGATTTTGTCTGTGAAAACCCGGAAGTGCATATAAGTTATTCTTTAACCAATTTTAAGCATAACACTCCAATTAGAATTGTTGCCGATATGGCTGAGGAAAATCAATCGGAAATCAAAAGCAAATTCAAGGCGAAAGATATTATAGATGAAAACGGAAATGTAACAAAAAAATTGGAAGAAAGAATTAAGACCGAATCGGACATATTCTATTCGCATAAAGATAAAGACGGGATAAAAATTTTTAATACCAATGTTAAAAATAAATTAATTCAAAAAATTTTAGAGGAGAAGCAAAATCTGATTGAATGGGAAAATGATGATGAGAATCCGGTTTCGCAAGGTATATTCAGAAACTTACTTTACTTTTCAAAAATAATGAAAGATTTTAATGAGTCCCACGATACAAGATTATTAATGTGGCATCCGAAATTGAACTATATGATTAATAGATTATTAAAAGACAAAGATGGGAAATATAAAAAAGAATCAACAGCTAAGTTTTTTGATGATGCACTACTGATAAATAAAAGTGAAGCAGCGAAAGAACTGGACGAGATATTATATCCAATTGTTTGCGAAGCAATTTATGGAACTAGAAAATCAAAAGGAGAATAAATTATGAATTTATATGAAATTAGAAAAAAAATTGAAATTGAAGATTTTTTTACTGATGGAATTATTAGTACACATTTAATAAGTGATGATGAGCAAGAAGAAAATAACGTTAAAAAAATTGGTAGATTACTTGCTAGTCAAATAAAGAACAAAGAACAAGTTTACGATCGGAGACAAAGAAGAAATGTCCTAAAAGATGTAGTAATAAGTAAGGAACTGAAAAATAACCAAATAAGAAAGTTTTATGATTCATTCTTACGAATATTTAATTCTAAAGGATTAATAGACAAAGAAAAAAAAGTACAACTTCTTATGTTAAAATCTAATGCTGAATACTCTTCTAACCGGTTAGGCACAAAAAGTTTTGAGATTTTTCTCAACAATAGAATAAATATCGTTCTTAAAAAAGAAGGTAAAGAGTTTGAAAAATATATGGAAGCACTAAAACTTCATTTTGAAGCTTTAGTAGGTTATTTCCCTAAAAAATAATTTTTAACAAAATAAAT
>CAZXJG010000141.1:6529-8628 GCA_964640985.1 uncultured Melioribacteraceae bacterium
GCGCCATTGGCAACAGCCATTACTGGAAGGTCTATTTTTAGTGACAATGAAAAAAATAAATTATACTATTAAAACTAAAATACTCTCAGGATTACATATTGGAATTGGGAGTGACCGTCCGGAAATAGGAGGAATCGATAATCCATTTATCAAAGACCCTATTTCAAAACTTCCCTATATTCCTGGGAGTTCGTTAAAAGGTAAACTAAGAAGTTTACTTGAAACAGAAACAGAAGAATATAAAATTATATACGAAGAAAGCAAAGAAAAAATCAACGAAGATATTCTTAAGATTTTTGGAGGTGGCGATGAACCAACTCGTTTGATTTTTAGGGATTTGTCATTAACAGATCATGGTGGATCGGAAAAGAACATTAATTACAAAGAAAAATTTTCGTCTGGTGAATTACAAACTGAGGCAAAAACTGAAGTTAAGATTGATAGAAAAACCGGAAAAGCTGCTGGTTCAGGACCCCGCACTACTGAAAGAATTCCACCGGAAACGGAATTTGAAGGTGAAGTTCTTATTCGTTATACAGATGAAAATGATTTAATCAAAACAAAAGAAATACTTATAAAAGCCATCAATTTACTAAATAACGATTATCTCGGTGGTTCAGGTAGTAGGGGGTATGGTGCTGTTAGAATTACAATTGAACCAGAAATTATAATTGAGAGTAAAAAAAATGTTACGATTTAATTTTCAAACAATAACACCATTGCATATTACAAATGGTGAAAAACTGGGATATAATGTTGATTATCTTGAAAAAGATGGAATGTTTTTTAAATATGATAAAAGAAAAATATCTAAGTATTTTGCTGAAAACGATTGGTTCGACTTTTCGAAAGAGTATTCCTATTTTAATTTTATAGAAATAATTGAAGAAAGAAAAGAACAGATTCCTGAAAGTTTATTTGAATATTCGGTTAATATTTCAAGTTATGCTTTAAGTCAAATACGAAATGAAAAGGCAGAAGGACAAAACTATGTACAGGAATTTATTAATTCAAATGGTAAATTTTATATACCAGGTAGTTCAGTAAAAGGGGCAATTGCTACAGCATTAAACCAAGAGTCATTAGGTATAAAAAATAATATTTCTCAAAAATTCGTGATACAAGATTCCGATTTTATTAGTGATATCTTTCTTCAAGTTGAGAAGACTTACAAAGGAAGACCTCCTGTTCAATTACTTTGTTTGAAACCTTATTCAGAATTTACTTTACTTGTAAAAAAAAGTAACGAGTTCACAAAAGACTTTTTCATAAAAAAAATACGCGAATATTATAAAAAACAATTAGAAAATAGCATTGCTGTAATTAAACTTTACAAGAATGCTCAATTTACTATTGATCCTGCCGAAATTTATTCTGATTTGTTGGAAGAATATTTAAATGTTTTAAGCACACAAATTGATAAAGATGAAACATTAATAAATATTGGTTTTGGTAGTGGTGCGTATTTTAAAATTATAAATGATTCAAAATACTTTGATGATAATTATCGGGGAGAAAAACCTCATACAACATTTTCTTTTTACGACGGAGAATATTTAGACCATATTGGCTGGTGCAAACTAAAAATTGAAGAAGAATAATTATGGTAACTATTAAAAAACTTAAACTAAAACTCAAATCCGGTTTACTTTCGGAACTTCAAGCCGATACTATATTCGGACATTTTGCCTGGCGTTTCAAAGAGCAACACGGTGATGAAAAGCTTGAAGAATTTTTGGACTTATTTGTAACCGGGAACCCGGTTTTCACAATTTCCGACGGACTTTTTGAAAAAAGATTTTGGGATAAAGAAAAGAAAAATATAATTGATGAAAAAATATTCTTCCCAAAACCGTTAAAACTTACACCGGCTAAATTTAATGCAGGTAATAAACAAGAGCGGATAATTAATTTTATCAAACAAAAAGAAAGTAAATCGAGAAAACTAATAACCCTCGATGAATTGAATCTTTACCTAAACGGCCGACTCGAAGAATTTGAGAAATCACTTGAGAAATCCGAAATAAAAGATTTTCCGAAATTTGAAGATGAACTGCGTGTTAGCGTGGAAATTGACCGAAAAACATTCCAAAGTAAGC
>CAZXJG010000142.1:0-8581 GCA_964640985.1 uncultured Melioribacteraceae bacterium
ATTTGATAGCAGATTAATAAAAATCCAAAGGGATTTTGGAATAATAGAAAATTTGTGCGGAACTTCCGTTATAAAAAAAGCCTGCTTCTATTCTACAGAGCAGGCTTTTAAAAACTATATTGAGTAATAAAGTAATACCGCAAATATACTCATCTATAAGTAAAGATGATTTTTGTATTTTTATACTCCTTAATTAAAATTGTAAAATTAATTTGTTGGTGTTTCTTCAACAGCAGCATTAGTCTTTTCAATAGCAGTCCAAAACCCTAGTATTGCGAAAACAGCACCTACAACTATTTCATTTACCGCACCTTGTAAACCGGGTATATAAGCGCATAGTCCAAGCCATAAGCCTCCAATCAAAATGATTAAAAACCAAATTTTGGTTAAAGTTTTAGATGTTTGGAAAAACGCCCATAGGCCGAAAACAAAAGCAAAAATTCCCAGCCACATGTAGTCGGTAGGTTTACTGCCGAAATTAGCTCTGAGAAGCCACTCACCCCAAAAGAGCCAAAGGCCAATACCTAGTGTAACCCATCCTTGCCACATAATTTACCTCCTTTTTTGTTATTTAAATAAACCATCGATTAGCTCGAATTACGAACGTTAGATGATCTTATTTATTAAATATCATAGATCATCTCTATGATGTTTTTTCATTAAAAATCCAAAAAAGAAAAATAATAAAATACTTCACAGAACAAAATTTATCATCAAATAGTTTCAACACATAAAGTCAATTAGAATCATTTTTTAAATTCATATATTTTTGGCAATATTTTCTCTCACAAAAATATATATTACGATTACACTTTTTAATATCAATACAATTTATTAAATAATTTATAAAATAAATATTCAAAAATTCATACTAATAACTTCAATAAATTTTTATCGCATTGAATGTACAAAAAAATAAAGTATATTTTAAATTAATTTTAAAAGAAATTAGAATCGCATATCGTCTTGTATTCTTACCAAAATTACAAAAACTCTATTTATCAAAACAAAACTATCTTTTATTGTTAAAAATATGTTTTAGAATTTACAAGTTTTTTTAATTTAATTTTTATAAAATAGAAAGTACAATAAAAATAATTATAGAGAATAAAATGAGTTTTGGGCTTTATACCGACTACTACGAACTTACGATGACTCAAGGATATTTTTTAGGAAACAAGGAAACGGAAAAAGCAATTTTCGACTATTTTTTCCGGAAGAATCCTTTTCTAAACGGTTTTGTAATTTTTGCGGGGTTAGATGATTTACTAAATCATATTAAGGATTTAAAGTTTACAGATGATGATTTAGATTATCTTGAGAAACTTGGGTTTAATAAAAAATTTTTGAATTATTTAAAAAATTTCTCTTTTAATGGTGATATTTATTCTGTTGAAGAAGGCGAAATAGTTTTCCCTAATGAACCGATAGTTAGAGTTGAAGGGAACTTAATTGAAACGCAGATTATCGAAACAATTTTATTAAACTTATTAAATTTTGAATCGTTAATTGCTACAAAAGCTGCACGTATTCGACTTTCAGCCGGCAATAAAACCATTATAGATTTTGGGATGAGAAGAGCACAAGGTTATGCTTCTTTATTGGCGAGCAAAGCCGCTGTAATTGGGGGACTTAACAGCACCTCAAATGTAAAAAGCGCTAAAAAATTTGGACTTAAAGCATCCGGCACAATGGCACATTCGTGGGTACAAAGTTTTCAAGATGAGCTAACCGCTTTTCGTAAATTTTGTAATTTATATCCTAAAAATTCCGTGCTTTTAGTTGACACTTTCGATACACTTAAATCGGGGTTGCCCAACGCAATTATAGTTGCTAAAGAAATGGAGTTAAAAGGAGAAAAGCTTTTGGGAATACGACTCGATAGCGGCGATTTAGCTTATCTGAGTAAACAAGCAAGGAAAATGTTGGACGATGAAAATCTTCAATATGTTAAAATTGCAGCTTCAAATCAACTTGATGAATTATTGATTAAAAGTCTCGAATCTCAAAATGCATGTATCGATATATATGGAGTCGGCACAAGCTTAATTACAGGTCAACCCGATGCCGCATTAGACGGTGTGTATAAGCTTGCTCAAATCGATGAATTACCATGCATGAAACTTTCTGAAAATATTGAAAAAACCACACTACCCGGCCGTAAAAATATATTACGATTTATAAAAGATGACGAATTTTTTTATGGAGATGCTATTATTTTAGAAGGTGAGCAAGAAATCAAAAAATATTTTCATCCGCTGTTTCATTCAAAAAGTAAAGATGTTAAAAATTTGAATTACAAAAAATTACTCCAGCCCGTATTAGTAAAAGGTGAAATAATTATCCCGAATTTTTCCGTTAACGAAATTGCTAAACGTGTAAAGAAAAATATTGAGAAACTTCCTGAAGAAGTTAAACGATTCGAAAACCCGCATATATATAAAGTAGGTATCAGTAATAAACTGTACCGTCTTCAAAAAGATATAAAAAACAATTGGAAAATAAATTTAAAATGAAGAGAGTGTTACTTGTTGTTGATGTTCAAAACGACTTTTGCCCCGGCGGAGCTTTACCTACCCCTTACGGAGATAAAGTTGTTCCGGTTATTAATAATCTTTTGAATAAATTTGAATTTATTATCGGCGTACGGGATTGGCATCCTAATAAAACCAAGCACTTCGATATTTGGCCGCCTCATTGTATACAAAAAACCACCGGCGCTCAATATCATCCTGATCTCCAGAAAGATAAATTTAATTACATTTTCAATAAAGGTACCGGAACAATAGATAACGGATATTCTGCTTTTGAAGTTGTTGATGTTAATTTAGAAAAATTTTTAAAACAAAATGGAATTAAGCAAGTTTATATTGTCGGACTTACAATTGAATACTGTGTTAAAAATAGTGCTGTTGATGCAGTAAATGCCGGTTTTGAAACTTTTGTAATACGTGATGCTGTAGAAGGAATTTATCAGCATAAAAACGATGTTGATAAAGCCATAGAAGAAATGAAAAATAAAGGGATTAAATTTATCTATTCAAAAGATTTAGTATAAAACCAATAAATTATTTTAAGCTTTAATAATAAATCTATTACATCAAATACTTTGTAAATGACTAATATTTTTATGAAATTTAAATGTTTAAAAAGATTATTTTAGAAAAACAAATAATAAATGATATGAAAATAAACTATAAAATAGTCAAATTTTATTATCGAAAATTTAACCCTCTTTTACTTCGTCCTTGCCCTGATCATTAAATTAAATTTCTTCATAAAAAATATATTTTAAATTAAGTAGGAGTAATAAATGTGCGGTATAGTTGGTTATATCGGGAATAAAAATTGTGTACCTATTTTAATAGAAGGGCTAAAGCGGCTTGAATACAGAGGTTACGATTCTGCCGGAATTGGAATTATTGAAGATCATCATAGTAAAGTTATTAAAAGTAAAGGTAAAGTTTCTTTTCTTGAAAAGAAAATTGAAAACAACGATTTAAAAGCAACACTTGGGATTGGCCATACCCGATGGGCTACACACGGTGAACCTAACGAAATTAATGCACATCCGCACTGTAATAAAGATTGCACATTATTACTTATTCATAATGGAATAATTGAAAATTATGCTGTTTTAAAAAAAGATTTAATTAAAAAGGGATACAAGTTTGTAAGTAAAACCGATTCGGAAGTAATTGTTCAGCTAATTGACAGCTATTTTAAAAAAGGCTTCAACCTTTTTAAATCCGTACGATATGCACTTAATGAAATTGAGGGCACTTATGGTATAGCTGTTTTAAGTACAAAGGAACCTGATAAAATTGTAGTGGCAAAAAAAGGATCGCCTTTGGTAATTGGGATTGGGAAAGATGAAAATTTCATTGCTTCAGATGTAAATGCGTTAATTTCAGGTACAAGCAACGTAGTTTATTTGGACGATAACGAAATGGCAATTGTATATAAAGATCATTTTGAAGCAAAAACTATTTCGGACGAATCAATTCACAAAGATATTCATAAAATAACTGTTGAACTCGACGAAATAACGAAAAACGGTTACCCGCATTTCATGTTGAAGGAAATAATGGAACAATCCGAATCGGTATATAATTCAATGCGAGGCAGACTTTTATTTGATGAAGGAATATCAAAATTAGGCGGATTGGAAGGTTTTGAAGAAAGGATTCTAAATTCCAACCGCATTCTTATTTCCGCTTGCGGTACATCGTGGCATGCAAGCTTAGTAGGTAAATATATGCTTGAACAATTTGCGGGGATCCCTGTAGATGTTGAATATGCTTCTGAATTTAGATACCGTAATCCTGTAATTTCTGCGGAAGATACCGTAATATTTATTTCTCAAAGCGGTGAAACAGCCGATACTTTGGCTGCACTTAAAGAAGCAAAAAGAAAGAGAGCTTTGGTTTTAGGAATATGTAATGTAGTTGGAAGTTCTATTGCACGGGAAAGCGATGCCGGTGTTTATATTCATGCAGGTCCCGAAATCGGTGTTGCTTCAACAAAAGCTTTTACATCACAATTAGTTGTTCTTTCCTTAATAACATTATTTCTTGCCCGAAGAAAAAATATGAGTTTACAAGACGGACAAAATATTATTAAAGAAATAGAATTGATACCAAGTAAAATTACACAAATATTGAAGCTAACAGATAAAATAGAAACAATTGCCGAAAAATTTAAACACGTAAAAAACTTTCTTTATTTGGGAAGAGGTTATAATTTTCCCGCCGCCTTGGAAGGAGCACTTAAATTAAAAGAAATTTCATATATACATGCCGAAGGCTATCCGGCTGCAGAAATGAAACACGGACCTATTGCTTTAATTGATGAAAATATGCCTACTGTTTTTATTGCTCCACTCGATTCCGTTTATGAAAAAGTACTTAGCAATATTGAAGAGGTTAAAGCAAGAAAAGGTGTAATTATTGCAATTGCAAACGAAAATGATAAAAAAATAGATTCATTAGTTGATTATACAATAAAAATTCCTGATACAATTAGGATGTTGATGCCAATACTTACAACAATACCAATGCAGTTATTGGCTTATCATATTGCGGTTAAAAAGGGGTTAGATGTTGATCAGCCCAGGAATTTAGCTAAAAGTGTAACTGTCGAATAAAAAATGGAGAGTAAATCATGACAAAAAAGAATGTATTAATTATGGGCGCTGCAGGGCGCGATTTTCACAATTTCAATGTTTTTTATCGGGGTAACGATGAATATAATGTTGTTGCTTTTACAGCAACTCAAATCCCAAATATCGATGGAAGAGTATATCCTGCCGAGCTGGCAGGAAGTCTTTATCCGAACGGGATTAAAATATACGAA
The DNA here is from genome assembly GCA_964640985.1 of uncultured Melioribacteraceae bacterium. Taxonomy (GTDB): domain Bacteria; phylum Bacteroidota; class Ignavibacteria; order Ignavibacteriales; family Melioribacteraceae; genus CAZXJG01. The sequence goes on from CAZXJG010000142.1 coordinate 5,356, forward strand.
GAAAAGGAATTAACAAATCTCATTAAAGAATTTAATGTAAACGAAGTTGTTTTTTCTTATTCCGATGTGCCGTTTGAATATGTAATGACAAAAGCTTCTATTGTTAATGCTGCCGGCGTTTCATTCCGTCTACTTGGCGGCGAAGAAACTATGATTAAAAGCATTAAACCTGTTGTTTCCGTTTTGGCGGTTAGAACGGGATGCGGAAAATCTCAAACATCCAGAAAAATTGTTAAACTTTTGAGAGCAGCCGGCAAAAAAGTTGTCGCTATTCGTCATCCTATGCCTTACGGAGATCTTGTCAAGCAAAAAGTTCAAAGATACGCTACACTCGAAGATTTAAAAAAATACGAATGCACAATCGAAGAGATCGAAGAATATGAACCGCATATTGCGTTAGGCGGAATTATTTATGCAGGTGTAGATTATGAAGCAATTCTTCGTGAAGCTGAAAAAGAAGCTGATGTTATACTTTGGGACGGCGGTAATAACGATATGTCGTTTTATAAAGCCGATCTGACATTTACCGTTGTTGATCCTTTAAGACCAGGACACGAATTAAAATATTACCCCGGGAACACTTCTTTAAGAATGGCAGATGCAGTTGTGATTAATAAAATTGATTCTGCAAGTCTTGAAGATATTTTAACTGTAATGAATAATTCTAAACAAGTTAATCCCGGTGCTGTAATAATTGAAGCCGCTTCTCCCCTAACAGTAGACGATCCCTCGGTAATTAGAGGCAAAAAGGTTTTGGTAATTGAAGATGGACCGACATTAACTCACGGCGGAATGAAGTTCGGAGCCGGAACCGTTGCCGCCCAAAAATTAGGCGCTGCAGAAATTATTGACCCACGTCCGTTTACTGTTAAATCGATTACCGCTACTTATGAAAAATATCCTAACATTGGGATATTACTGCCGGCTATGGGGTATGGCGAACAACAAATTAAAGATCTTGAAGAAACAATAAATAGAGCTGAATGTGATTCGGTAGTTATAGGTACACCAATCGATTTAAGTAGAATATTAAAAATTAATAAACCGTCTACCCGAGTTATGTACGAATTACAAGAGATTGGAAATATTACCTTGGAAACAGTTTTAAAGGAGAAAGGGATTTTATGAAAAAACTTGCGGTAGTTGCCTTTGGAGGTAATGCACTTTTGCGCGGTAACGAAAAAGGGACTATAGAACAGCAAGAAAAAAATACATACGAAACTTGTGTAAATATATTAGGACTTCTTAAGAACAATTATAATATTGTAATTACTCACGGTAATGGTCCTCAAGTTGGTAATATAATGTTGAGGAATGAAGCCGGTTTTAATCAATATAAAATTCCTAAAATGCCTTTGGATATTTGTGTAGCCGATTCCCAAGGAGGAATCGGTTACATGATTGAAAGGCAAATAAAAAATATTTTTATTCAAAAAAAAATCAAAAAAAATATAGTTACTATTATCACACAAGTTCTTGTTAATAAAAAAGACCGGGCGTTTGAAAATCCGACAAAACCTATTGGAGCTTTTTATCTAAAGGAAGAAGCTGAGCTTTTGGCAAAAGTAAATAATTTTATTTTTAAGGAAGACCCGGGGAAACGTGGATGGAGAAGAGTTGTACCATCTCCTAAACCAATTGATATAATGAATAAAAAAATAATTAAAGAATTAGCTAAAAATGGAAATATTGTTATTGCCGGCGGCGGCGGCGGTATCCCTGTTTATAAAGATAAAGATAATTTATTACACGGAGTAGAAGGCGTAATAGATAAAGATCTTGCCTCGGCTTTACTTGCACGACAAATAGGCGCCGATGCTTTCTTTATTCTTACAGATGTTCCTAATGTTTATATAAATTTTAAAAAGCCGGATCAACAAAAATTAGATGTCCTTTCTCTGCAAGAAGCTCGTGATTATTATGATAAAGGTGAATTTGCCGCAGGCAGTATGGGACCTAAAATTTTAGCGGCAATCGATTTTGTGGAAAACGGCGGTAGTGAAACAATAATTACGGAAGCTAAGGAATTATCTAAAAATAATTTCGGTACTAGAATTGTCCCGCTAATTTGAAAAATTTGTTTCTTTGTATTTTGTAATTATACTTTATAAAAATTTTAAAAATAAAAAGATTTTTCTGCACTTTTAAAAAGAAGGAGAATTTATAATGGCAGTAAACATGAAAGGGAAAAGTGTTGTTTCTATTGATGATTTAACCATAGAAGAACTCTATCAAATATTCGATTTGAGTAAAACGTTAAAAGAAAAACAATTAACAGGTGAACCACATAAAATTTTAGAAGGTAAAACATTAGGAATGATTTTTTCAAAACCTTCAACCCGTACTAGAATCTCTTTTCAAACCGGTATTTATCAATTAGGCGGACTTGGAATGTACTTTGGACCCCACGACTTGCAATTGGGCAAAAGTGAAAATATTTATGATACGGCAAATGTACTTTCCCGTTATTTGGATGGCATTATGATTCGTACGTTTGCACATCAGGATGTAGTGGATTTAGCACGTTTGGGTTCGATACCGATAATTAATGGCTTAACCGACTTGTTACATCCGTGTCAAATATTAACTGATCTTTTTACTATATTAGAAAAGAAAAGAACTCTTCACGGTTTAAAAATGGCATACCTTGGTGACGGTAATAATGTTGCTCACAGTTTGTTAAACGGATGTTCGAAAGTAGGGTTGAATCTAACTATTGCATCACCTTCAAATTACAAACCTGACGAGCAAATTGTAAAAAATGCAATGGGAAATGCCAAATATATGGGAAGTAAAATTGAAATAATGGAAGATCCAATTAAAGCCGTTTACGATGCTGATGTTATTTATACAGATGTTTGGGCAAGTATGGGTCAAGAAGCCGAGGCTGAAGAACGAAAACAATATTTTTTAAAATACCAGATAAATCCCGAATTAGTAAAAAATGCTAAAAACGATTTTATTTTTATGCACTGCTTACCTGCGCATAGAGGAAGTGAAGTTGTTGATGAAGTAATTGATTCGGAAAATTCTGTGGTATTTGATGAAGCGGAAAACAGATTACACGTGCAAAAAGCAATTATGGCACTTGTAATGTAAAAGAAAATAAAAAATTATAGAAAAATATTTTGCATTTATTTTAAATTTCTATAAATTTCGAATTCATTTCTAGGGCAGATAGCTCAGTTGGTAGAGCAATGGACTGAAAATCCATGTGTCGGCGGTT
>CAZXJG010000143.1:0-8550 GCA_964640985.1 uncultured Melioribacteraceae bacterium
ATACAACAGTAATCGAATTGGGATGTGGGACAGGGAAAAATACTGAGTGGTTAATAGAAAATGCAAATTCAATTATCGGACTTGACTTTTCAGCGGGAATGCTTCTTAAAGTTAAAGAGAAAATAAAATCAGACAAAGTTCAATTTCAACAAGCCGACTTGACAAAATCTTGGAATATTAAGGATAATTATGCCGATTTAATTTCTTGCAGCTTAACCTTAGAACATATTTTCGACCTGAATTTTATTTTCAGCGAAGGATTTAAAAAGTTAAAACCCAAAGGCAAGTTTTTTATTTGTGAACTGCATCCGTTTAAGCAATATACAGGTAGTAAGGCAAAGTTTGAAAATGAGAATGGAATAATGGAACTTGAGGTATTTACGCACCACGTTTCAGAATATATCAATGCAGCAATTAACAATGGATTTAAAATTTTGAAATTAGATGAATGGTTTGATAATGATGATAAAACCAATATTCCAAGATTAATATCTTTTGTGTTTGAAAAATAAATACTACGTCCAACAAAATCTACAGCACATTAAAACGCTATATAAACTAAACATTGGCAGTAATTTAAAAAAGGAAAAAATATGCAAACTATATTAGGCTCAGGAGGAGCTATTGGTATAGAATTGGCTAAGGCTCTTAAAAAATTCACAAGTGAAATTAGGTTAGTAAGTCGAAAACCTGAAAAAGTAAATAAAACTGATGTACTTATGTCTGCAGACTTATTAAATCTTGCTGATACTCGAAAAGCTGTGCAGGATTCTTCTGTAGTTTATGTTACGGTAGGTTTCCCTTACAGTATAAAAGTGTGGAAAGAAAGTTGGCCGAAACTCATATACAATGTTATCACAGCTTGTAAAGAATATAATTGCAAATTAGTGTTTTTCGATAATATCTATATGTACGATTCAAATTATTTGAATGGAATGACAGAAGAAACTCCAATCAATCCACCAAGTAAAAAAGGTAAAATCAGGTCTGAAATTGCTGAAATGATTATGGACAATGTTAGGAAAGGGAAACTAACTGCTCTAATATCTCGATCAGCCGACTTTTATGGTCCAAATATTCGAAATACCAGTGTACTTACAGAAACAGTTTTTAAACCCTTAAATAATGGGAGAAAGGCAACTTGGATGAGTTCGGTCAATTTCAAGCACTCCTTTACCTACACTCCTGACGCCGGTAAAGCAACTGCATTATTGGGAAATACAGAAGATGCATACAACCGAATTTGGCATTTGCCTACTGCAGCAAATCCGTTTACCGGGAAAGAATGGATAGAAGCAATTGCCAATGAAATGGGGATAAAACCGAAATATCAAGCAGTTCCAAAATTCCTTGTGAGAATCATCGGATTATTTGTACCTATTATGAGCGAGATGGTTGAAATGATGTATCAATACGACAGAGACTATGTATTTGACAGTAGTAAATTTGAAAACCGCTTTAATTTTAAACCTACATCCTACATAGATGGAATTAAAGAAACTGTTAAAGCGGACTATAGAACAACTACTATCAACCAACAATAAACGCCATTTAAACAGGGATTTATTTAAACCATTGTGCACGTTTTCCCAAACAATATAAAAAAAATTACAGAATTAAATCGTAACTTTTCCATTTTTACGTAATAGGGATATTTAATAATTCCAAAAGGCTTTTGGTCTTGTTAGTAATTTCAAGGATTGTAACATGTTTAAAGTTCGAAGTAACTTGAAAGAAAGGAGTAATACAATTGCCTACTGTTCATATACTAAATGCTATACGCAATGCGTTTAGAGGGATATTGACATTCGTCATTATGAGGGCCCACACCGGAAAAATTGAACATTATCTAAATTTTAGTTATCTTTTAAATATGTCGATTAGTGAACAAAATATTAGTAAAATTAGAATATTATGTAAAAGTCATAATGTTGAAAAACTATATCTTTTTGGTTCAGCTACTAATGAAAATTTTACTGAAGAAAGTGATATTGATTTTTTGGTAAGTTTCAAGAAGGTTGACTTAGCTAAATATTTTGAAAATTATATGACTTTAAAAGAAAAATTGAAAAATATTTTTAAAAGAGAAGTTGATTTAATTGAAGAACAAACTTTAAAAAATCCGATTTTAATAAATTCCATTAACAAAAATAAAAAATTGATTTATGGATGAGCGAATTTTAAAATGGCTATACGATATAAAATATGCAATCGCAGAAATAGAATCATATTTTATAAATGAAGAAAGAAACTTTTTTGAGTATAAAGAAAATGTTATGTTTAAAAGAGCAGTAGAAAGGGATTTGGAAATAATAGGAGAAGCTGTAAATAGAATATTGAAGCGAGATAGTTCGTATGAAAAAAAAATATTAGAAGCTAAATCAATCATCGGATTAAGAAATCAGGTTATTCACGCTTACGACAGTATATCAGACGAAAATATTTGGTCAGTTATTATAAATCATCTACCAAAATTGAAAATTGAAATTGAAGAAATCCTGGATGACGAAAAATAATGAAATGCCAACAAAAAATATGGGGCATTTGACGAATAGTAGTTATTTTAAAAGTGAGAACAATAAATAAAAATATAGCGGTTTGAAAGCGAATAGTGTTAAATGCCAAACACCCCATGTTCAAACTCTTGACTGCATATCATTCAATAATGGAAACGGTTCACTTATTGAGCTCTAAAGTCAATGCCGACAGATTATATGAATCGATACAGCAAATGAAAGCCGGCAAAGAAATTCAAAAAGAACTGATTGAAGAGTAATAAGAATCATTTTCACGAAAAACTCTTGTGAAGATTATATTTCCTGGCAATCGGAAGATAAAAAAATGCTCAGGAAAATAAATGAATTAATAAAAGACTTTCAAAAAACGCCATATAAAAGAAAAGGTAAGCCGGAACCGTTGAAATATGATTTAGCCGGATTATGGTTAAGACGCATTGACAGAGAACATAGGTTTATCAGGTTAATGAGAATAAGATCTTGGTATACAGTTGTAGATTCCATTATGACAAGTAATAATATACGCGGCTTATGGTGTTAGATACAAACCAACTTAAAAGGGCAATTAAAAAAACAGAAAAAAAAGAACCTTTGGAAAAGCAATTCTAGAAAGCTGCCTTTTTTCTTTTAGAAAATATTAAAAAGGTTAATGCTGATGGGTAAAGGTGATGCCAGATGAAAATATTAAAGGAAATAAAATGATCACATAGATAAAAAATAAAAAGTTGTCGAATGTTCCAAAGGAAATGAAATGAGAAGTTATCGAATGCCCCGAAAAAAAGGAGATAAAAGGTTGTCGAGTGTTCCGAACGGAGTGAGGAATGTATCGAGACAACCGGAAAAAAGCAGATGATTAAATCAAATTTTCACATAATAAAAACTTATAAATAATCAAACAAAATCCGATTTTTTTCTTCTTTTTAAAATTATTAAGTTTATCTATCGTCCATATAATAATTATTCATAATGAAAAGAAAAGTCTTTTTTACAATTTTATTTTATTCCGTTTTGTATATTTCTGTTTCCGCTCAGATTGATACAATAAAGTACCAATGGCCCTTTCCGCCTTTTCATCAAAGTCATGGAATCAACGGAACATTTTGTGAATTTAGGAATACCGGTCCTTATGATCATTTTCATAATGCAATCGATATCGGTCATCCCGATGGCGACCCGGTTTATTCATGCCTGGATGGAATTATACACTCAATTGTAAATAGTGCCGGCTCAAATTCTTATGTAAGTGTCAGGACAAAAATTCAAGGGAAGTGGAAACGGCTTACTTATGTTCATGTAGTACCGAATCCTAATCTTTATGTCGGACAGCAAGTAAAAGCGGGCATCGATACGCTCGGCTTTGTTCATAGCGGGATGGGGCATACACATTTAATTGAAAGGGAATTAGTGAATAGCCCTTCCGACGACGCCGTCGAAATAGATAATTTGCGTGAAAATGGGGGTGTTACGCCTTACATCGATACTTATCCGCCGATTATTCATAGGAATACATTACAATTTCGTTTAAACAATACCGATATAAAATTGCCTGCAAATTCTCTTTCCAATAAAGTGGATATAATTATAAAAATTGAAGAGCAAAATGGTCCGGCTGCAGTAAATAAAAATAACGGTACTTATATTGTCGGTTATCGGATCTGGTCTGCAGATACTTCAACTATTGTTTATCAGCCGAAAGATGATGGTGTTAAATATAAATTTGATCGTAAGCCGTATGACGAAGATGTTCACGATGTTTATCTGAAAGGTGTTGCAACTTTGAGCAATCCGGTTTATATAATTACGAATGGCAACGGAGCGAATTATATCAATCAAAAGAGGAGTATATCGGATAATTATTTTAATACGGAAATACTGCCGGAAGGGAATTATCAATTGGAAATATTTTCGGAAGATACCAGACACAATTACGCTCATGAATATTTCCCGATAACTATTACAAGAAAAGATGTTGTCCCCCCGTCAATTCCAACTCTTACCGCCATCGAAAATTATAACGGGGAAAGATCGGTTCGTGTTAAATGGCTTAAAAATCCTGAACCGGATGTTAAAGGCTACCGACTCTATTACACCGGCAATACTCTTTTAACCGGATGGCATCTTGCTGCCGACGAAAATATGTTGACAAACAAAATCACTTCTTATTCAATAGACAGCCCTTTGCAGTTTATTGTGCCCACAAATAAAAATATTTATTTTTTCTATTTAACTGCTGTAGATTCAAGTGGTAACGAAAGTCAGCCGAGTAATATTTATTCCCGGTCGTCCTATATTAGCGGAACCGGTTATCCGAAAGTATTAATTGTTGACGGCTTTAACCGGTATGGAGGTACGGGCGGATGGCAAAAACCGACACATGCTTTTAACGTAACTTATTTTAAAGATATTACCGTACTCGATAGCGCTGTTATTTCTTCATGTTCAAATAATGCCGTTATAAATGGGACAATCGATTTGAATAATTATAATTTGGTTGTTTGGTTTTTAGGAGACGAATCTACGGCTAATAGAACCTTTACAACCGTAGAGCAAAATAAGGTAGCTGCTTATCTTGAAAATGGAGGTAAATTTTTTGTAACCGGTTCGGAAATAGGCTGGGACTTGGACCGCCGGCACGCTAATAGTCAACCATCCGATACATTATTTTACCGTCATTATTTGAAAGCACGTTTTGTGTATGATGGCGATACTCAAATGAATACGGCTTATGGAATTGACGGTACTGATTTTCAAGGTATTACTTTGTCGTTTGGACAAGTTTATTCTGAAAAGTACCCTGATGATATAAATCCGGTTTATGGCTCTCATGCAATATTACGCTACAATACCAAAAGAGCCGATTTAATAACGTATCGTAAGGCTGCTGTTGCTTATAAAGGCACTTTCGGTAATAGCAATAAAGTGGGAAGTCTTATTTATGTTGCTTTCGGATTTGAAACGATTGGCTCATTTTCTCATCAGGTTTCATTTATGCGGAAAGCTCTCGAATACTTCAGCTTGATTACTCAAGTTAAAAATAATTCAAAATTAACGATGCAACCTGAGTTTAAACTTTTTAATAATTATCCGAATCCGTTTAATCCTTCAACAAAAATAAAATTTATAATTCCAAAAAAGAATTTTGTTTCGTTGAAAATTTATGATGAATTGGGACGTAAAGTATCTACTTTGGTAGATGGAGTATTAAACAAAGGGTTTCATGAATTTACATGGAACGCAGAAAATTTTGCAAGCGGGATATATTTTGCAAGACTTGTTGCGGGTTCATATAATAGAACAATTAGAATGTTATTACTCAAATAGGAATTGATATGAAAAAACTATTAGTAATATTCTTATTTGCCGGATTTTCAATTTATGCGCAATCAACATCGGTCGGTAATTTTATTTTAAAGAAACAAGCCTTTGCAAATGCATATAAAATCGGCAAGAAAAACTTAGTTGATTTTTCTGTTTTTGATAAAAATAATCAAAAAGTTTTTACTGTACGCGATACCGTTGATTATGATATTCCTTTCCCCGAAGCTAAAATTTTCCGCAATGGATATTTGGTAATAGTACATTCGTTTGATGCTTCAGTTGATTTTTACAACAATTACGGTACACGTATTAAAAGAGCTTATTTATTAGGTAAGGGGAATATTGAATATGAAAGGGCAATTTATTTCGATACAGGGAAAAACAAAGCCGGCTTTCTGCTTTATATGCCGTCTCAAAAAAAAGCAAAACTTTTTGTTTATACGGTAAACGGCAATAAACTTTTTTCTTTAGAAATAAAGGGTAAAATTGCAAACGGTATAGCTTTTGACAAAAATGGAATGCAGTTGGCGGTTTCATCATATTCGTGGGAAACCACAGGCAAAAACAATTTTACTCAAATTTATTCATCGGACGGTGTTGAATTAAATTCATTTAATGTTGTTTTTTCAAACGGTATTTTTTTTGATAATCAGAAAAAATTTCTCGGGTTTACAAACAAATCTATTTTTGTAGCAAGTTTAATTGATAATTTACTTATTTGGGAAAAACAAATATCTACAGGAAAAATTATTCTCGATGCTTATCCGTATAACGGACAAATTTTTATTGTTGATGCGGCAAAGACAGAATTAAGAAAGGGAACTTGGCGCTATTACGATTTAACTTTACAAAAAAACGATTCAAATGGAAATATAATTCAATCGGAAAAAATTAATATTAATAATGTACAACAAATTAAATTTTCTGTTGATAAAGCAAAAATAGAATTAAAAATCGATAATAATATTTTCCAAATTAAATAACAGTGATTCGGGGTCAAAACACAGAATATTATTCTGTGTTACGCATATTTTGCTAAATTTAACCGGGAAAATATTTTTCTTTACTGTTGTAATCAATTGTTTTTATCGATTTTAATTTTGCCCCCGAATTGCTATAATTTAAACTTGACATAATCGTTTTTTTTTTTTTTTTACTTTAACGTCCGAATATACTACTTAAAATAAAATAATATAAGAGGGTAAAATGAAGAGAAGGCTTATTTTTCTTTTTATTACTACAATTATATTAACATTAGTTATTTTATCTTCGTGCAACGAGCCGAATATAGTAGAGAATAAAAAGATTGAAAAGCAAGAAAAACCACTCCTTAAAAAAAGGACAACCAAAGAAAGTAACTTTGAGACAACTGTTGCCACAACAGATACAATCATAACTTTGCCTAAAAGTAAAAAAATGATTGCAATACAAAAAGGGATATCAAAAAAACATATAAAACAACTTGATAAATATTTCTCTGAAAGTCACGAAATTTTAAGTTCTCCAGCTATTTTGCCTAATAAACTTGATTGTGGAATATACATAGAATATATTTGGGAATTTCAATCTCAATACAAATCTATTCCAGGAAAATATTTGGGTATATGGTCAAATAAAGTAGACTGGACTAAATTACATGATCAATACGGCTTTACTAATATAATTGTAAATTTTTCTAAAGTTCAAAATGCTATAAATGCACATTTTCAAACACGATAGTATAATGATTAATTTAGGATATAATACTTCTATTGAAACAATTAGAAATAGTTCCAGGTTTAAATATTATTACGTTGATGAACCATTTGAAAATGTTGGTGCTGAAGTAATTTTCGCATATGCTAGTAATATAGAAGATATAAGTCCAAGTTCAAAGTTATTATTATCTGATTATAAGTGGCCAGAAAATGAATTATGCAATTTTTTTGTAGGTAACGGTCAAGCTATGTGGTACTTAATGCAATATTCCAATACATATATTATGTGTGACCAATATAATGGCGATTTTTGTGGAAACGCTCATGATTATTGGAATGAATATAAGGCTTATTACGGTATTCCCAACAAAAACTTTACAAATTGGATTAGCCTTGGTAGTTCCTATACTTCTGATTGGGGAGATTTATTAAATGTTGCAATGGCTTGGTCAGCATACGGAGCAATGAATCCTCTATGGATATATGGTTCAAATAACAATGTTGATGAATCAAGAATTAATCAATTTTGTTCAACTGCATGGCAAACAGGTTGGTTATTAAGATTGGCAAAAGAATATGAAATAATTTGGAAATGCGAAAGTCCTAGCCCATGTACAAACTGTGATTGGTTCAACCATGAAGGAAGTTGGTATATAATTGGTAAGTATTATCTTGATCAGCAATATTTTGCATATTAATTGGAGAAATAAAAATATGAAAATAGTAGTTGGATTCATAGTTTTCTTAATTCTCATCGGCTGTTCATCGACCTATACTGTAAAAGATTTTTCTTCTAGAGAAAAATTTTATGAAAACTTTAATAAATCTGTAGCAAATAAAAATGTAAAAGTAACACTAATGAATGATAGTTCTTTTAATTCCCGTGAAAGTACGAGAATAGCCAACGATACTCTTTATTTCATGTCTAATCTACAAACTGAGAAGAAAATACCTTTAAGTGAAATTCAAAGTATTAAACATAATTACAACACAAGCTCACTTGAAGATAATGCTAAAAT
>CAZXJG010000144.1:0-8424 GCA_964640985.1 uncultured Melioribacteraceae bacterium
ATTGAACCGGTGACCTCATCCTTACCAAGGATGTGCTCTACCTACTGAGCTACGTCAGCGTTTTGTGTTGGTAAAAAATTTCAAGATTATTTTTTTATACCAAGAACATGCGGTCAAAATTTCAATTAAAATATTGAGCGGGAGACGGGATTCGAACCCGCGACCAACAGCTTGGAAGGCTGTGACTCTAGCCAGCTGAGTTACTCCCGCTTATTAAGCTCAATAATATTTTCAATAATTGAACAAATTAAACAAGCAATTCATAATAAAACCGTGGGCAGGGAGGGAATCGAACCCCCTCAGGCTTTGCCAACGGATTTACAGTCCGCCCCGACTCTCCTACTTCGGCGCCTGCCCAATATTCCAAAAATTAACGAGCAACAAATATATGTTCATTTATTTAAAAAAGCAAAAAATTTGTATCGATAATAAGACACAGATTTACCCCACAAGTGCGACAGCTAAAAAATTATTAAAGAAAACATTAATAAATTTATTGATATTAAAATTCGTTCAAAATAAATTAGAAGACAGACGAACCTCTTATTTAGACAATTTTCACACTAAATTAAAGACAATCTATATAAATTAAGGAAATACTATCCAAAAAACATTTTGGATAGATTTAATTATTTTATTAAACCTTGTTTTATGAAATATACTTTTTGTTTTTTTAATTTAAAATTTTAGGTTTTTCAAAGTATTCAAAAAAAAATCACCGGGATTAAATTATGATAAAATCATTCATTACGGATACAGGTATTTTAGTACCTGCAATTACTAGGGCACAAATGATTGAAATTGATAGAATAGCTACAGGAAAAACAGGTTTACTAAAAAAGATAACAGGAGAATTATTTCTTACCGATATTGGAATTCCTGAAGCGGCTTTTTTAAAAATTGGGGTTAAATATTCTTATCCGTTTGACAAACGCTTTTTGATACCCATTACCGAAATTTAATTTTTCATACTGCCGAATAATTTACACTTTATAGAATTATCCGAATGGATGCCTTTGGCACAAGTTAAAGCTTTGTTTTTTTCCGTAAAGAAAACGGAACATGTTTGCAAGAAAATTAATTAGAATACAAATTTGCAAAACATACCCAAAAAGTAGAAAGTAGAAAGTAGAAATATTTATTTCATATGTTTATACTTTCTCCCATCCCTTCCTCTACTTCATTTTTCTGTTTTCATTTCTCATTCGGCAGTCCGTGCCTGTTTCAAAAGTATTTGTCATTTCGATCCCGACGTTTTTTGTCGGGAGAGAAATCCCTTAATATGTGCAATAATCAAAAGATTTCTCTTCCGACAAAGTGCGTCGGAATCTGCCACAGGCATTCCCTTGGAAGAAATGACAGAACTCTTATTTTGCAGAAGCTCTAAAGATAAAGTGAAAATAAAACTCGTTGAATTAAATCGTCTTTTCCTTTGTACCTTCTTAATTACTTTGCAATAAACTTTGTCAATGAAAAATTGTATTCCTTTAAAATATCAAAAGTGAATAGGATAGAATAATAATCAGAAGGATAGTATCTCGGCGTAAATTCTACGATATCTGCTTCTTTGTATCCATATGATTTTTTTAAAATAGAATTGCTATTTACTTTTGAAATACTTGTAAAAGCATATCCTCCTTTTCCATTTTTTTTTATAAAACTATTTGATTTATGTGGGTTTAATAAATTCAAGTCTCTATTTTCTTTGAAGTTATTGCTAAGTTCCGAAAAGACAAATCCCCCAACTTCCCAAATTCTTTCAAAAGCCATTTGTCTGTCAGAAATGTAACACAACCAATGAGTAAGTAGTTTAGTGTCATCTTCAAGGTCGGTTTTGTAAAAGTTTATGAGATTGTAATTTGAAATTGAATTCCAACGCGCTTTGTCATAAAATGATATTATTTTGAAAATTTCTTTTAACATTCGTATCCTTTTTTTATATAATGCCTAACGGTTGGCAATATGCTGCGTGCCGCATTTGTTTTACGTATTTTTCTGTTTGTAAATATATTGTTTTATAACACACAATCTTCATGTTTACAAGTAATTGCGGCATGAAGTATAGCGTATGTTGGACGTTCGTTGTTTGTCATTTTTCTATTTCCCATTCAATTGTTTTCAATCGTTCAGCCAATATTCTCAAAGTTCTTAATATCGCTGCTTCGTGTGGCAATTCGCCATATACAAGTTCTTTGAAAGTTGTAAAATATGTTGTTTTTATTTTGCTCCAAACATCTATTGTATCCGAAAATATTATTGCTGTTTTGGGATGATTCAACAGCCAATTGTTGTTATTTTTAAAACTTATTATATCGTCGTTTGCAACTCTTAAAAGCAATTTGTCAAATTCATTTGATTTGAAGAAAGTATTGAACTCTTTATTTCCCAGTATCATATGAATGTCGTAAATATGCCTGATTTTATTGTTCAATTCTATTATGGGGTTTTCTGTATATGAAAAACGAACCAAACTCATAATCTTTTCACAAAGTGTTCGTTTCGGGCTTAAAACATTTACTTTAAATGGCTCCAATCCGTATTCCTTTGCTATTTCAAACTGCTTTGTATCTGTAATTATTTCATAGATTAAAGAATTAACTGTTCCTTTTTCATAAGGTTCATAATTACCAAGCCAGGTTGCTTCTACAATAATGATATCTCTAATTTGTTCGAAATGCCCGGTAAATGTTTTTTCATAATTATGGGCTGTTTTTCTTATCATCCCTTTTTTATTGGTAATCCCTTCAATTTCTATCTCCGGAATTACCTTTTCAACGATTTTAGTAATTTTCTTTAATCTGTTTTTCAGTTGGTTATTACTTTCTCCATCCTGCCTTAACAAAACAATATCTATGTCTTCCGAAAATCTGTCAATCAATCTGTTGCACTTCGACAAGGCTGTTCCCCCTTTAAAAACAACTTCTTTTCCTATTTCACTTTTGAATATTGAATACAAAGTAAGCGTTACCCAATAGTCTTTCTCAACATAGATTTCCGGTATGCTTTTTATTTGAGAAGTTGCTGCTATTGCATCTTTAAAGAGTTCTATGTTTTTATGTAGGTTCATTTGATATTCCAATTTTCAGAAGTTGGTAAAAGGGTTTTGTTTATTCCAATTTTATATTGAGTAAGGGGATTTAAACTCTCTTTTAATTTGTCAATCCATTCCGCTTTTCCTAAATTTTCTAACAATGCTCCCAAAAACGCTCTAACTCTTGGCGGATAAAGAAGTCCTATTTTAATTAATCGCTTAATTTCTATTTGACTTAATTTTTCCAGTTTATCCCTAAAAATTTTGATTGCAGATTTTTTATCTAAATCGGGAATTTTCTTAAAATCTTTCAACGCGTCTAAAAGCTCAAGTAAAAAATAGTTATTGTCCGTAACATCAACATAGCTTTTTACACCCGTTGCTTTAATATTTCCTTTTGATATAGTAATTCTTTTTTCACGACTTGCGATTTTTATTTCTTTCGGAATTTGCGAAGTCAACCCCATTTTATTGTAAAGTAAAGTGCCTGTAATATAGGCAATCTTCTTTCCGTTTTTGAAAAGATAAGGCTTAATTATTTCTTCTTCATTGGGTTTTAATTCACCAAAAGCAGTTTGTTTAGGTTTGTAAAAAATACCAGTTGAAATTCGTTTTATTTCCCTCTTTTTTATTAATCTTTCAAGGGTTTTTGCAGCGGCTGTATATTCCTCTTTTTTTAGACGGAGGTTTTGATAGGTAAATGTTTCACCATTTTTTATTTTACTAATTTTATTTTCGACCTTTTTTGAAATATTCATACTACAAAAATAGAAAAAATTTATTTATTGTCAAGTATTTTGTGTTATATACTTGTCTTTTTACAATGACGCCCAACATCTCGACAAACGCAATACGTATATTTGGGAATGTTTCGGTTATCACGTACTGCGTATATTGGAATTATAAGTTAATTATTTATTTTCCCTTTCGCTTTATTGAAAATACTTATTTTACTAAAATTTTACAAAACAACTAACCGTTGCAATTCACTGTCGCTTGCAGCACTTGGTTAGCTGACTTTCTCTAACTTATGAAAAAAAATTTTTACTCCGTGTAACTTTATCAATATTTAATACGTCTTAAAAACCGAAAAAGGTCGAAATATTTTTTACATTATTCGGCCGGAAAATTTAATACATCTTATAAACCCAAAAAGGAGTACTGTATAATGAGAAAACTTATTTTTCTGTTTACGTTAATATTGACTTTAAAAATTTCTGCTTTCTCAAATAACAATCATAAAATTTTACATCTAAAGAAAATCAATACACAAATAAAAATAGATGGAATTATCGACCCGATTTGGTCGCAGGCAGATTCGGCCGTTAATTTTATTGAGTTTTCCCCTTACTACGATACTAAACCGAGTAGAAAGACTGTAGCTAAGGTTTTATCAACTAACGATGCGCTTTATGCCTTGATAATAGCTTACGATAATAAAAAGGATATTCAGCGTTTTACAGGAATGCTCGATAATTCTTCCGGAGATTTTATTTCAATAATGCTCGATACTTTTGATGATAATCGTACAGCTTATAAATTTATCGTTTCCGCTAATGGAGTTAGGGGTGATGCAAGGCTGCTTGATGATGGGCGAAACAGGGATTACAATTGGAACGGAATTTGGTTTGCCGCAGCTAAAGTATATAACTGGGGATATGTAGTTGAAATAAAAATACCGTATAAATCTATTCAATACGATGAAAAATTGAACAAATGGGGAATTGATTTTGATAGATGGATTCCCAATTTACATGAAGATATTTACTGGTGCCGGTATAAACAAAGTGAAGGATTAAGAGTATCTAAATTCGGGGAAATGATTTTTGAAAATTTTAAACCGCACGTAAAAGGTTTAAATATGGAAATTTATCCTGTCGGACTAACTAAAACTGAATATATAAGAAACAACAAATACAATGTAAGCGCAAATGCCGGTTTAGATATATTTTATAATCCATCTTCAAAATTAACATTCCAATTAACGGCTAATCCCGATTTTGCACAGATTGAAGCGGATCCTTATAATTTTAATATTTCGCGCTACGAATCTTATTATTCGGAGCGGCGACCGTTTTTTACTGAAGGCAGTGAAGTATTTAGTGCTTCCGGGAAACAACGGAATATGGGATTTTATAAACCATTACAACTTTTTTATTCCAGAAGAATTGGGAAAAAACTTCCCGACGGTTCATTAGTTCCGTTAATTGTCGGCACAAAAGTTTTTGGGAGAATTAATAAATGGGAATATGGCGGGTTTTTTGCTTTGACCGGGAAGAAAAATTATATGCAAGACGGCACATTGAAAGCCGAACCTCAAGCTGATTTTGCCGCAGTAAGAATAAAAAAACAAATTTTCGGGAACTCGTCAATTGGAATGTTATTTGCAGGTAAACATAATTATCAGCATAATTATGGTGTTTTGGATATTGACGGTGCATTTCGAAAGCCTGCATGGCAATTAGCTTACCAAATTGCGCGCTCTTTCAAAGATTCCAAAGGGGATTATGCGGTTTCTACAGGATTTACAAACATTACGAACACATGGCTTAATGCAGTACGATTCCGTTATATAGGGAATAACTTTGATGTTGAACAAATTGGATTTGTGCCTTGGAAGGGTACTACCGATTTTACAACTATTTCCGGTCCGCGCTGGGTTTTTAAAAATGGCTCAATCCAGTCTATTATGCTTTTCGGTGGCGTCTCTTTAGACTATACTGTTCAAGATGCTTATATCGACCGTGCAAGCGGCTTTGGTTTTAATATGCAATTTAGAAATAATTGGGGATTTGAAATAATTACATTTGCAGGAAAATCTAAAGATCTTAATGTAAAGTATACATCCTACAGTGTTAATTTTAGCAGTTGGTTTAATACATCCCCAAAATGGAATGGAAATTTATATGGGGGATATTCAAAAACTTATAATTTTGCCCGCGGTTATCTTTCCTTTTATTCGTGGATGGGAGCATATATCAACTGGAAAGCATTAAATAGTTTAAGCCTTGGATCATCATTTAATGCTTATATTGAGGGAAATCCATCAGGTAATATAGAAGAGATAACTTATAACAGCAGACCTTATGTTTCTTTTACTCCTATGAATAATTTAAATATTCGTATTTATCTCGGTAATGTATTTTTGCGTTCTACCGGCAGACTTGAACAATTAACATCAGGATTTTTGTTTTCTTATAATTTCTTACCCAAAAGCTGGATTTACCTTGCTATTAATGATATTCAAGATAGGAGTCCCGAATATAATTCTTTCGGCGTTTTGCTTCCGCCAAAACTTCATACAATCGGTAGAGTTGCAGTTTTTAAGGTAAAATATTTATATTATTTTTAGTTTTATAAATAATAAAAATTATTAATCCTTTTGGGTTTATGGGGCATTATAAATTTATTGAAAATAGTTCCAATATAGCGGCTGATGTACGCGGTTTAACTATTGAAGACCTTTTTATTACTGCCGGGAAAACGTGGTTGAAATCTGCAGTGAAGTTTTTCCCTTTCGATAAACATGAAGCAAAAGAAATTTCCTTTGCTGCAGATACTTTAGAAGAACTGCTCGTTTCTTTTTTAAATGAACTGAATAATTTATTAGTAACAAAAAAGTGGCTTTCTTTTGCAACAGAAGAACTTAAAATTTCAGCGAGGATAAATCATATTGAACTATTTGCCTATGTTTTGGGATACGATTATTCAAGTAAAAAAGTTGAACTTCACAGAAAAATTAAATCGGTAATGTATAATCAAATAAAAATTGAAAAAATTCCGGAAGGCTACAAAACATTAATTATGTTTGATATTTAAAAAATTAGAAACCATAAAACAATAACAATTTCAAATATCTATCCTTTATTTTCCCCCGTTCCAAATAAATATTTTAAAAAGGTCGTAGCGCAACAGCCTAACTTCAAAAATCAAAAATCGGTGTTCATTATTCGATATTTGTTTTTATTCCATCATATTGATTAACGATTTATGAGTAATGAAGTTATTGTTAATCATCAATATAAAATTGCTTGATAAAAACAAACGTTATTTTGTTAAACACATTTCCTAAATCTTATCTCTCTTAATCTGTGTGTAATCTGTGCAAATCTGTGGTTTTCTTTTTCTACCACAGATTTTATGGTAGGCAGATTTTCCCTAAAATTGTTTGTCTTGCTGCACCGGTAGTTTTGGGGATGTTGGTCGGGTTGGAAGAAATGGTTTCATTAGCCAGAACTGCAAAACAAATTGCCTCTTTTGCATCGGGAGAAATTCCCAATTTATCAACTACTTTTACTTCAACCGATTTCCCGAAATATTTTTTTAATGATAATAACAAAAAATCATTTTTAACGCCGCCGCCGCTGACAAATAACTCTTCGATTTTTGTCTCTGTTCGAATAAATTTTTCATAATTTCTAAAGATTGCATAAGCTGTGAATTCGGTAATTGTTCTAACCCAATCTTCGTGCTTAAGATTTTTAAATTCATAAAGACAGGAACTCAAAAAATTTTCGCCGTAATATTCTCTTCCGGTTGATTTCGGCGGAAGTGTTTCGATAAAATTATCTTTTATAACCAAAGCATTAAAAAGATCTTCATCGAAATTTCCACTTTTTGCAATTTGTCCTTCTTTATCAAATTCTTCATCGAAAAATTTTTTCATTAAAAAATCAATTAACATATTGCCGGGTCCGCAGTCAAAAGCCAGTATATCATTTTGAGTACCGTTTTTATCTAACACGGTAATATTCGATATTCCTCCAATATTCAAAAGCACCCTATTTTTTTTATTTGAATGAAACAGAATATAATCGAAATAAGGTACTAACGGAGCGCCCTGTCCTCCTAAAGCCATATCGCCGATTCTGAAATCTCCTACGGTAATTATTCCGAGTAATTTTGCAATTACATCAGGGTCTCCAATTTGTAATGTTGAAGCCGCATTAAATCCGAACAGCTTGCCTGCATTAGGAAGATGTTGAATTGTTTGTCCGTGACTGCCGATTAAATTAACTTTATTTATTGGGAATTTAATTTCATTACAAAGTTTTTTAATGGCGTTAACATAAATTTGCGGCAAAATGAAATTTAGTATTGTAATTTCTTCAACATTGCCGGTTTCTTTAACGGAATTCTTTAAAATCATTTTTTTAATTTCAGGCGGAATCGGGTATTCCATAAATCCAACCATTTCCAATCTTGTTTTAAGACCATTCCCATCAATTTTAACTAATGCCGCATCAACGGCATCAACCGATGTACCCGACATAAGTCCAATTACATATTTTTCGTGTTTACGGGATAATTCAAACAGATTTTTCATATTTTTTGTACTCAAATTTTCTATTATTCCAAAATCCCTTTGGATTTTTATTAATCTGCTATCAAAT
>CAZXJG010000145.1:0-335 GCA_964640985.1 uncultured Melioribacteraceae bacterium
AGCAAATTTAACAATATTTGATCCTGAATTAATCTGGACGGTTGATATCAAAAAATTTAAATCCAAGTCCAAGAATTCACCTTTTGATAAAAAATTAGTTACAGGCAAGTCTATTGCTGCTATTAACAATTCTAAGATGTTCTACGATGATGAATATTTTCCTTTATAACTTAAAACAAGATATCTGAATAATATTAATTTTTTGTCATTCGAAAACAATTTTGCTGAAATTATATCATAATTGTAATTTCTTCATTTCCATTTTATTATTTTATCTGTATGTACCCATTACTAAACATTAACGAGTATGTAAGTGAACATACTTTTTATATTTG
>CAZXJG010000145.1:345-2282 GCA_964640985.1 uncultured Melioribacteraceae bacterium
AGTTTTTAATCTATTTTATGACAAACTTCGTTTTTTTATTGTGGCATTAATTTTGTATTGTTAGATTTAAACTTTTAGGAGAATTAAAAATGAAAGTATCTCAAAAATTATTTTTTATGATAATAATTATATTTTCTTTTCTATTTTCTTCCTGTGCAAAAAAAGATTACTACGTCGACAACACTCCTCCGACGCCGCCTACTAACATAAGAACTGTTGACGGCGATAATAGGGTTGACATTTATTGGGATCGAAGTCCTGAAAGTGACGTTGCCGGGTATAATGTTTACTATAGTTATTCTTACAACGGGAAATATACTTTGATAGGCAATACTCAAAATGATTATTTCGTTGATTATGATGCAAAAAACGGCGTAACATATTATTACGCAGTAACCGCTTACGATTATAATGAAAACGAAAGTGCACTTAGTAAAGATGTTGTTTACGACACACCGAGACCGGAGGGCTTTAATCAATCTATTTTCGATTATAGAAAATTTCCGGATAATTCAGGATATAGTTTTGCAGACTACTCAGTTGTTCCATATAACGATTCTACCGCTGACTTTTTCTTTGAAAACTTTAACGGCACTTATTATTTAGATGTTTGGGAAGATACCGACATACAAGACATGGGAAAGACTACCGACATTTACGATGTTTCTACCGCTCCCGATTCCGGGTGGGTTCCTTTAAAACCAAATGAAAACATAAAATATACTTATGCAATAGTTGGACATACTTATATAATTTGGACGTGGAACAATCATTTTGCAAAAATAAGAATTAGTCAAATAACGCCACAAAGAATTGTTTTTGACTGGGCTTATCAATTAGTTAAAGGTAACAAGCAGCTTAAAATTAATGTCTTGAAAAAGAGAAGAAAATTTTTACGAGTTATCAATAATAGATAAAAACAGTTAAAACAAATAATAAATTACAGGTTTCTATTTCTTTTTTGAGTAAATTTATATAATAAAAATGCAATTACAATAAAGTGTTTTTTTTAATCCTTTTAATTATTTTCGATAACCGATTATTTCGTTTTGGGGAAAGTTGAAATTTTTATTTAACATATTTATTATTTTTTTTCTCTTTTCTTCATCTATCCAGCCGCAATTTAAAAAGAATAAAAAACTTTTTAATCATAACCCGAGAAAAGTATTTCATGAAATCGGTCAAGGCTTGAAAAATGGAGAGATTTCTTCCTTTGCACCTTATTTTAGAAATGAGACTTATATTAGTTTATTAAACGGGAATTCAAATTATTATTCTGTTAATCAAGCTTATTATGTTCTGCAGGATTTTTTTGCGGTTTATCGGGCAATTAATTTTAGATATTCCAATATTGTTACAAATGGCAATACTCCTTTTGCTTATGGTACTTATATCTATTTTTTTAGAGGATCAAGGAATAAGGCTCAAGTTTTTATATCACTTAAACGGGAAAAAAGGAAATGGATAATAGTTCAATTTACTATTAACTAATATATTTAAATGTTATCAAAAAAATTTAAAAGAAAAAATTTATTCTTTTTATTCCCCCTGGCAATTCTACTTGCCATCTTTTTAATAAAACTTATTTCTCCTTTTATCATTAATAATATCAACAAAAATTGGGAAAACAAATTATCACTAAAGGAAAAATCAATTGCTTCGTATGTTCAGAACAAAATTTCTCAAAAAGAAAACTATTTGCTGAACAGAACAAATAAACTTAAAAACGCAATCCGACCATTCTTAAAAAAGAATATTATCGACAGAAAAAATATTTTTACTCAGTTTACTCAAAATAACCTATCCCCTTTTATTTGCCAATTAACATCTTCTAATGGAAAGCTGATTGCTTGGAGTGGAAATTTTAATCTTGCAGATTCTATTATTACAAAGTCGAAATATCAATTCGGCGGAACTTTCTTTACAACTCCCAACCT
>CAZXJG010000145.1:2292-8377 GCA_964640985.1 uncultured Melioribacteraceae bacterium
AATTAACGCCGGTAATTTTACCTATTTATTAAATCTTAATCTTCCTATCGAAAAAAAATATTATTTACAAAACAAATATTATAAACCATTAAGTTTTTCTTCCGAACTAATAAAAAAATTTAACACGCATTTTACAATCAAATATTCCCCAAAGGCTTCGTTATCGAGAGATGGTAGAAATTATTCGTTTTATATTTATAATAATTTAGGCGCTAAATTAGGAGTTGTAACATTTTTAAAGCCGAGTAAAAATACAGAGGAAAAACAAATTGCAAAATCGTTGATTCTATTAGAAAATTTATTGTTGGTTTTAGTGTTGCTACTTTTCAGTTTCGGATTTTATAAAAAGTTTAAATCTTTAAACTCGCGTGTATTAAAATTTTCCATTTTATCTTTATTTTTAATTCTGTTTCGAATTTTATTATTTGAAGTTGCTTTACCTTCCCAACTTTTTGAAGGTGGGTTGGTAAATCCTGCTTATTTTTCTTCAGCGTTTGCATTTGGAATTGTACGAACACCTTTGGAATTTTTCATCACCGGTATCTTTTTTCTTTTAATAACATTATCAGGTTTTTTCTTTTCATTAGACTATTTTCGTAATGAATCATCACAAAAATTAAAAACCCCAATTCTTGTATGGTTTGTTTCTGTAATATTAATTTTCGTTTACTTTCTCTTATTGCGGGCTTTAGGCGCATCTATTAGAAGTGTTGTATTCGATTCCAATTTACAATATTTCAAGGAACCTTCACTGCTGCCTTCTCTTCCTTTGGGCTTAATGTTATTTAATGTTTTAATCATCGGCTTTACTTTCCTTCTTATCTCAATTATGATATTTCTCTTTATTTTTAATAAAATTAAACTTAATAAGGTTAACATAAAAACAGCGTACGTTGTTTTTTTTATCATAGTTCAAATTATCGGATTTATTTTTGATGCAGTTCAAAAACAACCGCAAAGTACTCCATTTGTTAGAATTAGTTTTATAACTCTTACTTTTATTTTATGTTATATTATTCAATTTCAAAAGAAAAAACTTTTCCTACATTTTGCCTATATCGCTTTTGCCGCATCATTTTTAACCGTCAATATACTTATAAATTATAATTCTCAACTTGAAAAAGAATCCGTAAAAATTACTGCATTAAATTTATCGAGGCCTAATAAAAATTGGTTTGGCTTTCTTATTCGCGAAACATTTAATTCGGGAAAAACACAACGAATTGCTAAGGAAACTTTTTTGAAAAAGAAGGCAAACTATAAAGTTGCTGCATTTGAAATTTGGAGCAACAGCGTTCTGGAAAAAGAAACTTCAAGTTTTGAGATAAATTTTCTTGACCCGAATAAAAATAAATTAGGAGGCTTCAATTATAAATTTACACATAATTTTAAAAAACTACTTTTAAACAAAAATATTCTTTCAGATAGAATCAGTATTTTCAACAACAACAATGGCACAAGGGATACAAAATTATTAAGCGGTTTTATGCCGGTCATCGTAAACGGCAATTTATTAGGATATTTAGAAATTTCTATCGACTATAACATTAATATTTTAGCTTACTCTCAGTCGCTGCCTTTTATGCCTTTAATTACTGTAAGCAAACAATCTATAGTTAATCTTAAAAATTTATTAATTATGGAATTTTCAGATAACAAACTGATTCATAAAATTGGGAACATAAATGCATCGAATAAAATAATTAACAAAATAACTTCTGTAAATTTTCATGATATGAATGAAAAGTGGCTCAGCTTAAATTTTGGAGGAGCAAATTATATAACTTACGTACTTAAATTAAATAACTCGAAAAACAGAAAGTTGTTAACCGTATCGTTAAAACGGAAAGATATATCGTATAATTTATTCGATTTTTTCAAAATCTTTTTCATTCATACTTTAATTATATTATTAATTCTTCTAATTGCTTCAATTTTTATTTTCAGCAAAAACAAAACTATTTCGCTTGGTTTTAGAACACAATTGTTGATTGCATTTTTAGTAATTTCCCTTATCCCGTTGTTGTCTTTAGCATATTATATTAGAAATTTAACCGAAGAGAAAAATACTTCTGCAATTTTATATAAATTAGGGAAACGTGCTTATAGTGTTGAAAAATTTATTGATAATAATATTTCACAAACAGAAATTCCCCAAAATAAAATATTCAAAAAGGCTGCCGATGATTTAAATATTCATTTTACGCTTTATAAAAATTATCATCAAATATTCAGTACTTCAAAAAACTTTTATTCAATTGGACTATTACCGAATTTATTAAATTCTAATGTTTATGAAAAGTTATTCATAAAAGGGATGAAAAGAGTTGTAATTGAACAAAATGTTGAAAATTATAAATATAATGCATTTTACTATTCTGCAACAATTGGTAACAACTCGATGGTTATTGAGGTAAATGATCTCTTCAATAAAATAAATTTGCCGATATCAGGTACCGATTTTGATGTATTTCTTTTTGGAAGTTATTCTTTCGCGGTATTAATAATTATTATTTTAAGCACTTTGCTTGCAAATCAAATTTCACGTCCGATAAGAGATTTGACTTCTGCAACAAATTCCGTAGCAAGCGGCGATTTAAATATCAGCGTAAAAAAACAAAGCATAGGTGAAATAAAAGAACTAATTGAAGGGTTCAATTCTATGGTGAAAAAACTAAAGAAAAGTCAAACCGACATAGCTTTGTTAGAAAGAGAAACTGCGTGGAAAGAAATGGCTAAACAAGTTGCTCACGAAATTAAAAATCCCCTTACACCAATGAAATTAGCCATTCAGCAATTAATTATTGTATATCGAGACGGCTCTTCAAAATTTAACGATATTTTCGAAAAAGTAACAAAAACATTGATTGAACAGATAGAAACATTGAATAATATAGCATCCGAGTTTTCTAACTTTGCACGGATGCCAATGCTAAAATTAGAAAAGATTAATCTTTTATCTTTAATTAACAGCACAACAACTCTGTTTATGGAAGAAAATATTGTAATAAAAACCTTTTCCAATTTAGATAATGCTTATATTGAAGGTGATAAAGATCAACTTCAAAGAACTTTAATTAATCTTTTACGAAATGCTATTCAAGCTAATGCAACAAAAATTGAATTATCACTGCAAGAAGATGAGAACCGGTATTTGCTCCGGATAAAAGATGACGGCAAAGGAATTAATCCGGATATTATTGATAAAATTTTCGATAAAAACTTTACCACAAAAAAACAAGGAATGGGCTTAGGTTTAACTATGGCACGCAGATATTTAGAAAATATTGAAGGAACAATTTCAATAGAAAAAACAAATAGTAACGGAACAACAATACTTATAATTTTTAAAAAATTACTTTATAATGAATATACTAACACCATATCAAAAAAAAGCACTTGATTATTCGAAACACATTTCGCTAACAGCTAATGCCGGTTCAGGCAAAACTTTTGTGCTTGCCAAGCGTTACGTTGAAATTGCATATAACGAAAATATACCCTTGAAAAATATTGTGGCAATTACTTTTACCGATAAAGCTGCCGGTGAATTATACAAAAAAATTGCCGATGAAATTGAAATCAGACGTAAAACGGCCGACTCAAAAGAATCGCAAAAAATATTGAACAGGATGCGGCGACAGTTGGTTTCAGCTAATATTTCTACTATACATTCTTTCTGCATAAATATTCTGAGGGAATTTTCGAACGAAGCCAAACTTGATGCGAATTTTATACCTGTAAATCAAAGGGAAGCAGAAGAATTAATTAATCTGAGTATTGAAGAAATAATTAATGCTGCATTGTATGATGCCAAAGCCGAAGATGAAATAAAATATTTAATTAGATTTTTCGGGTCACGAACCGGTCTTTCTAATGAACTTTTCAAACTAATAAATAAAAGAAGAATTATTTTGAGTCTTGCTAATTCTTTTTATAATCAACAAGAAAAAAATATTGCCGAATATTTCAGGAATAAATTTGAGACAGAGATACAAATAATTTTTGAAGATAAAATTGAAGATTTACTTCAGATTATTGGGGAAATAAACAAAACAGTTAATAACGAATATAGAGTTAACGTAATTGCATCTGAAATAATTGAGATTCTTCAAGCCGTAAAAAAAAGTCCGACTTTTGTAGAAAAAATAATTCAACTTCATTTACTTGCGGGTAAAATTTTAACTAAAGCCGGCACTATTAGAAACAGAGGGTATTTAAGCAAAAACAATATTGAACAATTCAGCAATGATGTAAAATTTATCGAAACATTTTTTAATGAGTTGAAACTTTTAACATTCGATTACGATTACCGGTACGCTGAAAAAAAATTAGCTGAATTTGGAAAAATTCTTCTATCCGTTTTTCAACTCTGTTATAAAAATTATAGTGATAAAAAAAATGAACGAAGTTTTCTCGATTTTGAAGATATTCTCCTTTTCACTCAGAAGATAATTAAAGATGATTCTGTACGTAATTATATCAGTCAAAAGTATAATTACATTATGATAGATGAATATCAAGATACCAACGAGCTGCAATATGAAATTTTTATGCCGATATTAAAATATCTTGAAAAGGGAAATCTCTTCGTAGTTGGTGATGAAAAACAAAGCATCTATATGTTCCGAGAAGCCGAACTTGAAATTTTTAACAGAACAAAAGCGAATATTGGACAAAAAACAAACAAAACCGGAATACTAAAATTACCGCACAGTTTCAGACTTGCACCGAATATTGCATTGTTTACAAACTTACTTTTTAAAAATCTATTTAATAATCCGAATCCCATTTTCAATGAAGTTGAACATAATGATTTGGTTTGCTCGCGTAAAGATTTGCCGGATAACGGCACTATTGAATTATTAATTTCAGATAACGACACATCGGAGCTTTCCGAAAGCGAGCTGATAGCTGCCCGAATTATTCAATTGAAGAACAAAGAAGAAATTAACTTATCAAATGTTGCCGTACTTTGTAGAAAAAGAGATGTTTTTGCTGAATTGGAACAAATATTTATACAATATGATATTCCTTATACAATTGTCGGCAGCAGAGGTTTTTTTCAAAAACAAATTATTTATGATGTTTATAATTACCTTTCATTTTTATTAAATCCCCAAAACGATGCAGCTTTAGTTGGAATTTTGCGTTCACCTTTTTTTATGATTTCCGATGCTGAAATATTTCAAATTTCACTGCTTGACGGCAAAACTTATTATGATAAACTTCAAAAATATGGGAAGGATCATGCTATATTTAGTAAACAACTTTCTCTAATCGGAAAACATTTGAAAATTTCAACTAAAATCGAAATTGGTTTGTTAATAAGACAAATCTTAAATGAAACCGGTTATCTATCTATAATTGCCGTTCGCAAAAACGGTCGGCAAGAAATTGCAAATCTAAATAAATTAATTTTTGCCGCCGGTAAATTTCAAACAGAAAGCTTTAAGGGTTTATACGATTTTGTTGATTATCTAAAAGATTCGATTAATGCACAAGAAGATGAGGAGCAAGCTGAAATTAATTTTAATGACGATAAAGTTAAAATAATGACTATACATAAAGCAAAGGGACTCGAGTTTAAAGCGGTCTTTTTGTACAAATGCAACACTTCCGTTAAAAAAGATTTGGTTATCACAAAAAGTATAAGTGCAGATAAAGATTTAGGAATTTTAACAAAAACTCCTTCCCACGACGGTTATTTTGAACCTTATATTTCGGCACCTATCAACGGACTTTACAATTATATTTCGTACAAAAAACATGCTGCCGAAAATAAAAGATTACTTTACGTTGCAATTACAAGAGCAATAGATTACTTATTTATTTGTGCAGATTCACCTTCTAAAAAAACATACGATCAATCGTTTATCGATTTAATTAAAAAAGGGCTTGATATCGATTTCGATTCGGAAAGTTTTAATTTATCAAGCAGTTCCGGTCGGCGTTCATGGGTTCGTTCTAGCGCCTGATAGCGCCGCCAGCGCCTGATTTGTTCATGGTTGCCGGACAATAACTCCTGCGGCACGCATAAGCCCTCATATTCCGCCGGCCGGGTATAATGGGGATAATCCAATAA
>CAZXJG010000146.1:0-8249 GCA_964640985.1 uncultured Melioribacteraceae bacterium
TCTTACGCCCACTTCACCGAAAGTAATTGGAGGAATTATTGTTTTTGCAAACATTACAAGATTACTTATCCAAAAAAACTGTAGTAAATCGAATTGTTTTGCAAATGCTCCTATTAATAATGCAAATTGAATTGTTGAAACAACATAAAGTATAACCGAAAGCAAAAAAACTTTAATAAAAATATCTTTTTTTACTTTTTTTAATACAGATATATTTTGAATATAACGTGAAAATAACTTGCTTTCCTTGATTTTGAGAAATAATTTATTATTCTCATATTTTTCATTCAAAAACTTATGAAACAAGAAATAAGAAATTATGAAAACAATCAGAACCACAAGAACAATTAAAACAACTGCCGTATTATAATAAAAATGGATAAACACCGCAGCCGCCAGCCCGCCAATGAAAAGCACAACGATTAACGGAACCAACTTATCAAATAACGATGCAATAATTACATCTGATAATTTGGCATTTTCATAAGGTATTTTTCTTGCGGCAAACTCACCTACCCTTAACGGTGTAATTATACCCGCTGGAAATCCGTAGAACAAAGAATACCAAATATTATGATTATTGGTAACGTTAAGCATACTTCCGGAAATAACTTTCCATTTTAGAAATTGAAGCAATATGTTTATCGGAAGCAATAAAACCGCAATAATTAAAGGCTCCGATTTTACTTTTTTGATAACCGAAATAAGGTTATCCATATTAATATAATCAATAAGAAAAATTAAAAGTCCTACAGCAATTAAAATTTTTATTAACAGAATGATATTTCTCTTTCTATTAATGACCTCGCTATTATTTTCGAGAAATTTGATTTTGAGTACCTTTCAATTAATTAAAATCGACAAAAAAACCGATGCCTGCTTTAGAGATATTTTTATAGTAGTATTCATTCAAAAAGTTTTTCCCTCTGTAATAAGATAAGTAAAAAACAATCCCTTTGCCTTCCCAACTGCCGAATTTAATACCAATGGAAATGTTCGTTTCATAAATGTGCCAAAAAATAAAAATCCCTTAAATCAAAATAAATTCAAAATAAGAAAGTTAAAAGCAAAAAGTAATGAACAATAGTTTTTTTATACGTTTCCACTTTTTTCGTATTAACCTACAAATCCGAAAACTATTTTAGTATGAAATAAAAATGTAAAATAGTTTAATTTTGTTTCGGCTTAAAATTAGATTATTATTATTTTTAGTCTGTTGATATTTTAATGGTGGAAATATGTATTTAAATTTTGCAGATATACCCGGCTACCGGAACTTATTTTTAGATTATGTTTACGAGTTCGAAAATGTTCAAAAGTTTTATGAAAACAACTTCAGAGAAATCTCACAATATCCTGAAACGTTTAAGCAACTAAGTGCTGTTGAAAGACCCCATAGAAAAAAATTATACGAAATAATTAAATCCCAGTATAAATTTCATAAACCTTCAAAACTAACTCAAACTAACATAGAAGCTCTTCAATCGGAAAAAACCATTGCTGTAGTTACCGGTCAGCAGCTTGGGTTATTCGGCGGACCTTTATATACATTTTATAAAGCTTTTACAGCAATTAAATTGGCTGCAAATTTAAAAGAGATTTTCGACGATTATACTTTTGTGCCGATTTTTTGGATGGAAAGTGACGATCACGATTTTCAAGAAGTTCGAACTACAAAAATAATCGACAAAAATAATAACCTTAAAACCATTGAATATAACGATAACTTACCTACAGAAATAAATAGAGGAAGTGTCGGAAATATCATTTTCAATGAAAATATTAACGCATGCATAAACGAACTCAGCACAAATTTAAGAAAAACGGAATTTTCAAAAAATTTGTTTTCAGTTATCAGCGCTGCTTATGCCGAAGGGAAAAGTTTTAAAGATTCGTTCGGAGAACTATTTTTCAACTTGTTTGATGAGTTAGGATTAATAATTTTTAATCCTCAAGATTTACAAGTTAAAACTTTACTTCAACCAATTTTCAAGAACGAATTGCTGAATTATACAAAGCATACCACAACCATCATAGAGCGAAGTGCCGAATTAGAAGAGCTTTATCATGCTCAAGTAAAAGTAAAACCTGTAAATCTATTTTTGACCGAAGATGGCGGGAGATACTCTATAGAACCTGTTGCAAACTATTTCAGGTTGAAAGGTAAAAGGAAAAAATATTCACTTGATGAGTTGCTAAACATTCTTGATACACAGCCCGACAGATTTAGTCCTAATGTTCTTTTACGACCAATCTGTCAGGACTTTTTACTACCAACCGGAATTTATGTTGCCGGACCTAGTGAAATAAATTACTTCGCACAAGTTATTCCGCTTTACAATCATTTTAATATTCCGAAACCTATTATTTATCCGCGGGCTTCTGCTACGATAATCGAGAAAAACTCTGTTAATATAATTGCGAAATATAATTTAAGTATTGAAGATTTTTTTATAGATAACAATATTTTATTAAGCAAAGTAGTAGAATCCTTATCGGAAATTAATATCGAAGAATTATTTGAAAATTCAAAAAATCAAATTGAATTCGTATTTGATGAAATCAGGGAAAAGTTATTTGCAATTGATAAAACTCTATTAAATTCTGCATCTAAAACCCATCAAAAAATTTCACATTTATTGGAAATATTAAAAAGTAAAGCAAAAGAAGCCGAAATAATGCAGCATAAAATTATAATAAGACAAATTGAAAACACCCAAAATTATTTATTCCCTAACAAAACTTTACAAGAAAGAGAGATTAATTTTATTTATTTCGCAAATAAATACGGACTTGATTTATTCAAATGGATTTTCAATGAATTGAATATAAATAAATTTGAGCACCAAATAATTGAGCTTTAATTTTTTCTCCGGGTTGTCAAAACTATATTAGAAATTAAAGTATTTTTGTTGTTTGTTTATTCTATTATCAACTAATTCTTTTTGTTACCTCTATTCCCAATTGTTCCATTCTATAACGTAATTTAGAACGGGAAAGCCCCAATATTTTCGCAGCCCTTACTTGATTACCGCCCGTAATCTCTAAAGTTTTGGTTATCAAAGATTTTAACACTATGTCAATTTTAATACCCTCGCGAGGAATTTTTAACAAAAAGGAATTGTCGTTGGTTTTTATATCATTTACTAATTTCAAAAAGTGAAAGTGATGTTCACGTAATTCATCACCATCTAACATCAGCACAGCTCTTTCAATAGCATTTCGTAGTTCGCGTACATTACCTTTCCAATATTGATTAGTTAACAATTCCAATGCACCATCGCTTAAACCTTTTATGTGTTTATCGAACTTATTTGCGAACTGCTGTGTAAAAGCATAAGCTAAAATCGGGATATCATCTTTTCGTTCACGTAACGATGGGATTGTGATTTTAGCTACATTTAATCTATAAAAAAGGTCTTCCCGGAATCTGCATTGAGTAACTTCTTCCTCCAAGTTCTTATTTGTTGCAGCAAGAATACGAACACTAACTGAAATTTCCCGCTCGCCTCCAACTCTATAAAACTTTCTTTCTTGTAAAATCCTTAATAATTTTACTTGGATATCTAACGAAAGTTCAGCTATTTCATCTAATAAAATTGTTCCACCGTCAGCCAGCTCGAACTTACCTAATTTTGTTCTTGAAGCTGCGCCGGTAAAAGCTCCTTTTTCATGGCCAAACAATTCACTCTCGGCTAATTCTTTAGGAATAGAACCACAATTTATCGGGATAAATACTTTATCTTTTCTTGCGCTTAACTGATGAATATATCTTGCAAAGACTTCTTTACCCGTACCGCTTTCGCCTTCAAGCAAAATTGTGGTATCCTTACTTTTAGCAAATTTTTCAACTATATTTAATGTTCTCGATATTGTTTTGCTTTTCCCAAAAAATTCCCGAGATAGTTCGTTTTCCGAAAGGATTAAATGAAGAGATTGAACTTCCTGTTTCAATTTCAAATTATCAACACATTTTTTTAACATAAGTTGAAGCTGGTCAATATCAATCGGCTTTAATAGAAAATCAAATGCACCTAATTTCATGGAATTTACTGCAATTTTAACATCAGAATATGCAGTAATCATAATAACGGGTATATGAAAATACCTTCGACTAAGTTCTTTTAATATATCAAGACCATTATGTGTTGTAAGGTATATATCTAAAAGTATAATATCCGGCTGATGTAATTCGACGCTTTGATAAACTTTGCTGCCGTCCATACATACATTAACATCATAGCCTAATTTTATTAGTACTTTTTTTAAAGAGATACAAACTAAATTATCATCGTCAATAATTAATATTCTTGGTTTCATTAAATTTCTCATTCTTGTCAATTTTAAATTTTATAAAAAAACTTGTCCCATAATTTAATTTACTTTTAAAATATATTTCTGCATCATTTTGTAATAAAAGCATCTTACAAACACTCAATCCGAGACCGGTACCACCCTTTTTATTCGTATAAAAGTCGCTGAATATTTTATCCTTTTCATCTTCGGTAATACCAACACCGTAATCTTTTATTTCTAAAATCATATATTCGGCATTTTCCAGATACGTTTTCACTTCAATAAAACCGTTTTTCTTGCTTGCCTCAACAGCATTTGTTAAAAGATTTAAAATAACTTGTAAAATTTTGTTTTTATTTAAAACTAAAGGTGGAATTTTTGACGAGAAATAGGTCTTAATATTTATATTGTATTTTTGCATAGAACTAGCAATTAATTGCAGAGCTTTTTCAACAATTTCGTTGATAGAAAATATACCATCCCCGCTAGAACGCCTTGAAAATTCTAATGTATTTTCAATTAATATTTGAATTCTATCAGCTGCCTCTTTACATTCAAGAATGCTTTTTTGAATATCATCGGATATTTCATCTTTAGAAAGTTGAATATAATCTAAATTTAATTTTAATGCAGAAAGTGGATTCCGAATTTCGTGGGCAAGACTTGCTGCTAATTTACCAAGAATAGTAAGTTTATTTTTTTGAATGCTGCTGTTCAAAATTACGCTCAAACTTTAACAAAAACGGCATAACAAGTTGTACAATATTAACCAATTAATTTTAGTTAATTTGATATAAAGTTGCAATAAGAAAAAATTAAATCTGGCGGGTTATTTTATAATAAATATATGGCAGGTAATAACCCGGCTTAATAAAGTCGGATTATTATTTGATTATTTCTTTGATAATTGTGTCGGCTACTTTATTTAATACGTGGCTCGAATCATAAAATTTTGAATCTATTCTTTCTTTAATTTTAGCAAACTGTTCGCTGTTTAATTTATTAGCTTGCAGTTTTTTTGCTTCATTAGATATTTGAATTTTATCTTTTACATTTTCAGCAGAGTGGTTTTGAGTTTTCCCCAATTTTTTAACCGGGTCGTAAAAATTATTTAGGTTATTACCGATTGCTTTAATATTCACTTGTTTACCTTCCGTATTTAACTAATTTTTTTTTGTTTAATAATTTTTTTAACTCATTACTTATACTACGTTGTTTAATTTTATTTTCTTGTATCATATTATCGAACTTTTTCTGAATTTGTTTAACGAATATATCAAATTCTTTGTTGAATAGTTTTAATTTTTCCAACGGAAAATTTTCCAAAAGTTGATTTCTTTTAAACAGTATGTTCTCAGAAACATTATTTACCATTCCAATCTGTTCAAAAACATTATTTTGTTCAATATTATTAAGAAAAAATGAAACTTTTTTAAAATCATTTTTTAATTCGGCAACTTCTTCTTGTAATTTCATTTATTACCCGAACATTCCACTATTAAATTGATTAAAGAAATTTTGTGTCTGCAGCATTTGTGCAAGTTCCATCTGTAATTGTTCATATTGCTTTCTCAAATTTGCTGCACTTGCATCAATATTACTTTGCGTCGACGTTATTCTATCCGATATATAAGATATATTATTATTATATGTACTCGTTATCTGCGCAATGGTACCGCCCGTTCCTTGATAGCCATCTAAAGTTGAATATAACTTTGTAGCTACACCATCAGTAGAATTAAACAGAGCTGCTACTTGATCCGGATTGGTTGATATAGCAGAATCCAATTCTGTTGAATCGGAAATGGAAAGCCCCGTACTGGGATCAAATGAAATACCAATTTGAGATAGATAATCATAATCATTAGATGGTAAACCGGTAACTTTAGACATTACCGTATTTGTAAGTGTTTGCAAAATTCCCATTGCAGTAGGGTCACTTACAAATATTCCTCTCCCGGATTTTCCGCTTGTATATTTGTTTTTTATATATGTATAAACATCGTTGAATTTAGTAATAAAGTCATTTATTTTATTTTTAATTGTAGTACTATCAACACTTACACTCAAGTTCACGTCCGGGTCGGTTGTCTGCATTACGTTTCCCAAATTTAGTGTAACATTCGGTACTAAATCACTAATAGTATTTGAATCTCTTTGAATACTAATACTATTGAACGTAAACATAGCGTTAAGTTGATTATCTGTAGCACTTGTAGCAGTATAAATATAACCTGCTGAAGTATCACTTGGAGCTATTGTCCTACTTGTTAAAATTGTACTCGTTAATCCTAAAAAATCTAATGCTGAACCGGTTACGTCAGCCATAATTAATTCGTTATCATAACCGGTATTTTTTGCCGTAAATGTTACTTTCGATGTTGTGCTCGTAGGAGAAAATGATGAAGCAGTAACTAAAGCAGAAGCAGCTTTTTCTTTAATTGCATTCATATTTAAATCAGTCGAATCTAACAATGTTCCGGTATCGGTCGTACTATCAATAGTTATATAATTAGAAGGATCTGAAACTGTAACTTGAAGACTTACATTTGAACCATCAACAACTTTTTTAGCAACTACCCCGGTAACATTTGAATTAATCTGACTTACAAGATCATCAATTACTTGTCCGTAATCTGTAGCAGTACCATAATCATAACTAATATTTGTTTGAGTACCATTTAGATCTATTGTAAATTGACCACTGCCCGTATAAGTTGCCGTAGAGCTGACAGAAGCCGAATTAACAACAGCTTGATCTGAATTAACCGCAGCGGCAATAGCATCCATTATAGAAGAATTTGTTTCCGTAGCAGTTAACGTTACATTCACATTACCTGTATAATCGCCGCTTTTGATACTAAATGTATGTGTTCCCGCCATTGTAGTAACGGCAGTACTTGAAGTTAAAGTATCGGAAACAACTATATCGCTTTTTGCTAATTGGCTAACTCTAATATCATAGTTACTAGAAACAGCCCCTGTTTGTGCTGTTGCAGTAACAAATTTTGTATCTGAAGATGTAGCGGCTCTAGAATTAAAAATAGAATTTGAATCGGTATTTTTCAAATCGCTGAGTAGAGAGTTTAAACTATCTAACTTCGAACTTACATCTCCCCATGCAGAAACCAGATTAGTATAATTACTTTTAGTTGTCTGCAGAGGGTTTATAAATTTATACTGTTGATTAACTTTATAATTATTTATTAAAGTATTAATATACGATGTTGATAGTAATTGCATCTTTTATACTCAAATTAAACTTTTATTAAAAGATTTTACCCATGTTTCTCTTAATTCCGTAAGAATATTATAAACAACCCCATAATTTTTTTTCCGCATTTGATCTTGACAGAATTGATATAATTTCATTAATCCAATTGAAATTTCTTTAACATCATTCCCATCAAAACTAAGTGCATTAATCAATTCCGATAAAGCTCGGTTAGTTCTTGCCAAATCCCCTTTTTGAGCATGAGTTATAGCATAATCATATACTTTTAAAATAAGTTTTTGAGGTGTTGCCTCAAGAATTTCTTTTACAAGATAAGCATTTGCCCTATTGGTAATGTTAACTTCTCTTTTCTTAAGTGCAGTAGTTTGATACATATTTAACTCACGAATAATTTAACTAATTATTTAACTCAAACTATGCCCCCGGTCAATCCAGGGGCATTTTTAAAGAAATTAACGAAATAGTTGTAATATTTGCTGTGGAGCAGAATTTAATTGTGCAAGCATTGCAGTTGCAGTTTGACTCATTATCGAATCTTTAGTAGCAATTAATTGTTGTTTAGCCATATCAGCATCAAATAATCTACTTATAGTAGATTGCGCATTGGTCATAGCAACGTTTAAAGTATTCTCTTTGATATCGAGTCTTTGTGTAAAGTTACCAATATTACCAAGAGCATTTGATACTACACTTTTAAGACTACTAAGTGCTGTTTGAA
>CAZXJG010000147.1:0-8246 GCA_964640985.1 uncultured Melioribacteraceae bacterium
AACATCCTCTAATATTTCCGGATAATCACATTCCCAAATTTTTTTTATTATATTTTTTTGCTGTGAAATTTCACGCAGATTGGAATTTAAAGGTGAATTTAAAATTATATTTACAACTTGCTTCCCAAGCAAAACCGGATGCCCGTTTCGTTTTTTATATTCCGGCTGAATCCAATTGCAGTTATCATTAATTTGTCCGGTAAATTTCTTATAAAAATTAAGCGGAATTGTAGGCTGATCAACAAAGTGATATAAAACCC
This sequence comes from uncultured Melioribacteraceae bacterium, assembly GCA_964640985.1. GTDB lineage: Bacteria > Bacteroidota > Ignavibacteria > Ignavibacteriales > Melioribacteraceae > CAZXJG01. The sequence goes on from CAZXJG010000147.1 coordinate 261, forward strand.
AATCACAGCCGCCAATGTTTTGAAGTCCTGTTTTCAGTGATGTAAACATTCCGTTTTTGTAATTTCGATTAAAGATAAACTTAATATTTTTTAGTATGTTTTCAGATAAATACTTTTTGGTTTCTAAAATAAGTTCATCACTGTTATGCCCTGTTACAACAACAACCGAATTACAAATAGAGTTCACTTTCCGGATTATATTAACGATGAAAGGTTTATTATCATAGAGTAATAACGGTTTGAATTTTTTTATCCTACCCGAAAGTCCGGCGGCAATAATTAAACCGTGTACTTTTTGATTTTTATTCATCCATTTGCGCACAGATTTGTTAAGATTAATTTATTGTTTTGATCTAATTTGTGAAAATTGTAACGGCGTGGCTTTTCACCCAGCTTGCCTGATGCTTCTTGTCGGGTGCAGGTGGAAAAGCTGGTTATACCGTTTTATTAATTTAAGCAGATTTCAATTTACCTTTATTGTATTTGTGAATTATACTGGAAATTAATGTTTGATATGGAATACCTTCCTCTGCTGCTTTAACTTGAATATCATGATAATCCTTTGAAGTTAAACGAATATTTATTCGTTTATTTTTTGCCATACCTTCTCTAGCTGCTTGGATATAAACTTTTTTATTTTTTATAGGCTTCCATTCGCCTTTTTCATAAGATTCAACGAATTCTTTTTCTTCTTTATCTAAATATTTCATTTTATACCTCTTTATCTAAATACTTTTTTGTTGCTTCTCTACTTGGATAGATTGTTTTCAAGAAATACTTTTCTTCATCTTCAACAAATGGGACGATGTACGCATATGGCGACTAAGTCGCAATTATGAATGTTGAATGATGAATTGTGAATTGAAAAACTTAAGAGCAAAAATTTTCAAACAAAAAAAACAAGGATTTAGTTGTTAATACTATAATCTCTAATTTCAACAACAAACATTTTTTGATTAGGATATTTTTCTTTGTTTGGATGTGCAACTACTTCTAATAACTTCTCATTTAATATTGATAAAACAATTTCTTCGAATGATATGTTCCTTGTTTCCTTTAACAGATTATTTTTATCTTCATTCCAATCAAAAAATTTCATTTTTCACCAAGTAATTGTGTGCCTTATAGACATATAATTTAATGGAGTAATCTAACGAAGTCAAGTCTTTTTTGTTAATATTATTTCAACTATCCAATCAAATATGATTTCCACAATTCATAAGATTTAATTTCCGGTTTGTCGTTCCATTGTTCGAGTGCGGAAATATCTTTGAGTCCATTGCCTGTAATTAACAATAAATTTTTATCATTTACATTAATCTTATTTTCTTCAACCGATTTTTTGTATGCAGCAAATACCGATGCGGAAGATGGTTCGCTAAGAATCCCGAATTTATTAGCAATTTCCTTTTGAGCGGAAAGTATTTCATAATCGGTTACCGGAATTGCAAATCCATTGCTTTTATTTACCGCTTTGGCTGCCATATAAAGGTTCCGCGGAGCGCCGGCAGAAATACTGTCTGCTATTGTGTTTGCAGCTTTGTACTCGAAATTATTCGTTTTCAAATATCTAACAAGCGCATCGCTTCCTGAAGCTTGAACCGCAATAAATTTTGGAAGTTTGTCAATCCACCCTAATTTCAAAAGTTCCGTAAAACCCTTATAAATTCCACTTAGAATAACACCGTCTCCTACCGGGATAAATATATTATCGGGAATATATCCTTTTGTTGAAAGAAATATATCGTAAGCGGCGGATTTTTTCCCTTCAATAGTTAACGGATTGTAAGCAGTATTTCTGTTGTACCAATTCTTAGCTTGAGAAACTTCGAGACAAAGATCAAAAGCATTATCGTAATCTCCATCTACAATATAAATTTTCGCTCCAAAAGATTGAATTTGAATTCGCTTTGCATCTGGAATATTTTTCGGTACGAATATATGCGACTTTAATCCGAGTCGCGCTGAAATACCCGCAAGTGAAGAACCTGCATTACCTGTTGAAGCGGCGGCAATTTCATTTATTCCCATTTGAACGGCTTTTAAACCAACAAGGCTCGAAGCTCTGTCTTTATAAGAAAAAGTGGGGTTTCTTGTTTCGTCCATTAACAAAAGAGTATTATTGTTGTATTTATACTCAATTATGGATTGTGATAAAAGGGCTAATCTGTCTAATTGTGATTCGGTAACTTTTACAATTTCTAAAGTACCTTTAATATTTTTAAAATTGAGCGGCCATAATTGGGGATAAAGCCAAAATTTCCCCGTTTGAATTTTAAGAAATTCATCACGTGAAATATTCTTTTTAATTTCAGCGTAATCATATTCAACATTAAGAACTCCTCGAAGCGGTTTATTCTTTTCGGCTTTTCCGCATTCGGAACATAAGTAAATAAAGTTCTCTTCAATTTCTTTTGAAGAATATTCTTTATTACAGTTTGTGCATATATATTTATAATTCATAATTAAAAACCGGTACGCAGATAATTAAAATTGATTACGAATTTTTATTTGTATTAATTATTAAACGGCACTATTAAAACCTTACATTGTTAATGCCATTATTGCTTTTGCCGTGTGCAGCCTATTTTCCGCTTCATCAAAAACAATAGAAATATTAGGATTATCAATTACTTCATCCGTTACCTCATGATTACGGTCGGCAGGAAGTGCGTGCATTAATTTAACATTTTTATCGGCAAGTTTAATTCTACGGTCATCACAAATCCAGTTGTGATATTTTTCCAAATTTTCAGACATTTCTTTTTGTACTTCTTTTTCATTATTCAGATATTCTTGAACGCCGTAATTACCAAATCCTCCCCAATTTTTAGGAATAACAATTTGTGCACCTTCGAAAGCCTCATCCATATCATTAGTAAATTTCAGGCTGCCGCCGCCCATTTCGGCATTTTGGATTGCTTTTTCAACAATTTCTTTACGCAGCGGAAATTCCTTTGGATGAGCAACTGTTACATCAATTCCGTAACGGGGAAACAGTAAAATTTGAGTTTGCGGTACGGAAAGCGGTTTAGAATGTGTATCGGCATAAGCCCAAGAGATTGTTACTTTTAAGCCTTTCGGATTTCTTCCGAAATATTCAAAAATTGTCATTAAATCTGCTATGCCTTGAAAAGGATGATATACGTCATCTTGCAAAGACATCACGGGACGAACCGAATGCTTTGCCATTTCATCTAAATAATTTTTGCCGATACCGTAAAAGCAATTGCGGGATGCAATTCCATGTCCCATTCGAGATAGTATAATTGCAGTATCTTTTGCCGTTTCACCATGTGATAGTTGAATTTTATCGGGGGTTAAATCGTGTGCATGCCCGCCGAGCTGTGTCATACCGGCTTCCATTGAATTACGTGTTCTTGTAGATGGTTCAAAAAACAACATAAACAGTGTTTTGTCGGGTAAATATCGTGTTGGTTCTTCGAGTGCAAATTTTCTTTTTAAATCAAACGCCGCTTCAAAAGCAGTATCTAATTCTTGATTTGTCCAGTTGTCGGCTGAAAGAAAATGTTTTCCTTTAAGTTGTGTATTCATAATATTTCTCCATATTTTGATTAAAGAAATAGCACGCAGATTTATGATGATTGATTATGATGATCGCAGCTATTTTTTTTAAAATACCTTTCATTTAAATTGAGTCTCTCACAAAAATTCATAAATAATCTTAAAAAATCTGCGTGCTATTATCTGCGTGCTATTAATAATTCATCACATAGTTTGCATAAAATGCAGATGCTTTAACCAAATGTTCAATAGGTACTTTTTCGTTAGGTGCATGCGCCAAATTCTCATTGCCCGGTCCGAAACCAATTATCGGAATTCCATAATAACCGTTTATTGTTACACCATTTGTCGAAAATGTCCATTTATCAACTTTCGGATCTTTGCCGAAAACTTCTTTAAAGGATTTAATACCCTTTTGAATAACCTGATGACTTTTCTCTAATTTCCAAGTGGGAAAATATTTTTCCATTCCATATTTAAAGCCGGTATAAGCCGTTTCATTATATTGTAAAAGTTCAACTTTGGCGTTCATTCCCTCAACAATTTCTTCAATCTGTTTTAATGCAAGCTCTTTATCTTCACCCCAAGTCAGTCGTCTATCAAGATGAATTTTTGCGAAGTCCGCAACGGCACATTGCGAAGGACTTGACGAAACAAACTCGGAAATTGTTACCGTACCTTTACCAAGAAAATCATCATAAGTTAGACGCTCGTTTAATTTCTCAATTTCCAAAGCAGCTTTTGATGCCATATATATAGCGTTTTTCCCGCGTTCAGGAGCAGCACCATGAGCAGATAAACCGTAAAAAGAGACTTCAATTTCCATTCTTCCGCGATGTCCCCTATAAATATTAAGATTTGTCGGTTCCGTAATAATTACACAATCAGGTTTAAATTTTTCTTCTTCCACCAAATATTTCCAGCAAAGTCCGTCACAATCTTCTTCCATAACGGTTCCGGTAACATAAAGCGTTACATCGTTTGTTAATCCTATTTCTTTTAAAATTCTGCCCGCTGTAACTGCGGCTGCCGGTCCTCCTTTTTGATCTGCGCTGCCTAACCCAAGTACAAAGCCATCTTTAATTTCTCCGCCAAGCGGATCAAAATCCCAATTGTCAATATTTCCTACATCAACCGTATCGATATGTCCGTCAATTACAATTACTTTTTTGCCATTGCCTATTCTACCGATTGCATTTCCGAGTTTATCTGTTTTTACTTCATCAAATCCGGCTTCTTTCATAATTGTACATAATTCATCAACCATTCCTTTTTCATTTTTACTAAGCGACTTTTGTTTAATCAATCTCGATAGATTTTCTGCGGTGTAATCTCTTAACTTTTCTGCCGATTCATATATTTGTTTTGCTTTTTCCATATTAACCACCATAGTTTAATTTTTATTATTAAATTTTTTAAATAATCTGCTGCCTTCAAAAAAGATTTGTTTATTTATTTTATCTTCATCAATTAATGTTAGTTTTTTATCTTTCATCAAAAATATTCCGTTTTGTATAGTGCTTTGAATAGGGTGTTCAAGTATGCCGTAAATATAATGACCCCAAAAATTATTTTCATTAAGTGGAGTAGGGGGCACGTAATCCCATACAATTAAATCGGCACGTTCGCCCAATTGTAAAGATGAATAATCAGGGAAATATCTTTTGACGAATGTTATTTGATCAAAATAAATTTTCTGAATTTTATGAAACGCATCACCAAATGAAAAACCGTTATGACGCATCAGCAAAAAAATATTTTTTAAGGAACGACCCGGATTAGCGTGCATTCCATCTGTTCCCATTAAAACCGGTATGGATTCGGGAACTAAAGTAAAATTCGGTAATCCCACCGAGTTATTTAAATTGGAATCGGGATTATATGCAATTGCGCTGCCGAAGTCGTCAATTATTTTATAATCGGATTTAGTTAAATAAATTCCATGAGCGAGAATGCTTTTAACATTTAATAGATTAAATTTTGATAATCTTTTAACGGGAAAATTCCCGGTAATTTGTTTACTTAAAATTTTATCGGCAGAATCTTCACATAAATGAATATGTATACCAAGTCCATTATCCCGAACAATTTTTTCCGCTTCGGCAAGTGTATCGTCGGACAAAGTAAAAGAAGCGTGCAAACCAACCATACTTTTTAAATTTTTATCAAAATAATTTTCGAGAAAATTAAGATTTTCTCTTAAAGCGCCTTTGGCAAATTTTATACCGTTACGGTCGGTTGTTTCGAAACATAATACTCCGCGCAGTTTATTTTCCATAAGTATTTCGGCTATAGTATTAAGGCTTCCCTTATCTGCTTTCGGCGATGAGTGATGATCAAAAACATAAGTAACTCCGTTTTTAATAGATTCAATTACCGCCATTTGAGCAGAAGCTCGAACAGTTTTTAGATCAAGCGCTCTATCTAATTTCCACCAAAGATTATGCAGTATATCAAGAAAGTTATTTGTTTCGCCCTTTATTGATAACCCTTTTGCAAGTCTCGAATAAAAATGTTCATGGAAATTTACTAACGGTAAAGTGATTACTCTACCGCCGGCATCATAAAAATTGTTGTTTTTTTTGTGGTTTGTTTTAATATAATTATTAAAATCCGTCGGGTGGAATTCTTTGATTATTCCGTTGCTAATTTTCATATCACCGAAAACGGGTTGGATTTTTTGCCCTTTTACAAGAGAGAACCAGCCGTTTTTAATCAATATATCTTTTGGCTTAATCATAGCAATTTAAAGTATACAAAACATTAAATTTTAACACCTGCTTTACTATTAAATTCCGAAATCAATTTATCCCATTTAGGCACAATTGAGAATCTATCTTCCCAATAATTTTCATCATACCATTGAGCATTAAGCTCGTTCACACTTTTACCTTGCTGTTCAACCCAAGTAAAATATTTCAAATTGTGAATACTCTTTTTATCATAATATGTAAGTTCTTTAAAGTAATCGATTGATTGCCGTTTAATTACTTCACCCCAATCTAATGCAGCTTGATTGCCGGAATATTTTCCCCAATTATCATTCATCTCTTTTAAGCGGGAATAATACATTTCAACCGAATCGGTAAAAACGGTAAAAATAACATCGTTTTCATTGAACTCATAATATTTGGCAAGTTTGATTGAGCTTAATAAATTGCTTATCGAAGAAATTCCCAAATATGGCAACTTATCTATTAAATTTTTACTAATTCCTTTTTCTTCAAGCCATTTTTTACCTCCCGGTTCATTGAATAAGCGAAGTATTCTTAAAGGGTCTTCATCGTTGATTGCGCAGATATTATCGGTGTTTTTAACATTGTGAATCCAGGGAACATGTTTATCGCCAATGCCTTCAATTCTATGCCCGCCGAATCCGTTCATTAAAAGTGTTGGGCATTGAAGCGCCTCTGAAGCGGTAACTTTTATTTGCGGAAATTTTTCCCGGAGATAATCACCTGCAGCAATTGTTCCGGCAGAGCCGGTAGCACTAACATAAGCGGTTAATCTTTGTTTGCCTTCTTTTAATTGTTCGAATAATTTTTCTATTGTATATCCTGTTATTTCGTAATGCCAAATTGCATTGCCGAATTGATCGAATTGATTGAATACCAAATATTTATCACTCTTCTTCTCAAGCTCGTGGCATTTATCATATATTTCTTTTACGTTGCTTTCACAGCCCGGTGTTGCATAAACTTCCGCACCGATATTATGCAGCCAGTCAAATCTTTCTTTGCTCATTTCTTCGGGCAAAATTGCAACTGCATGAACCGATAAAAGTGCAGAATTAAAAGCACCGCCGCGGCAATAATTGCCCGTAGAAGGCCAAACGGCTTTATGATATTCCGGGTCGAATTTTCCTGTTACAAGATAAGGCGCGAGACATCCATAAGTTGCACCTACTTTATGCGCGCCGGTCGGGAAAAACTTCCCTACCAACCCAATTACTCTTGCCTTTATGCCGGTTATCTCTTTTGGAATTTCAAGAAAATTTATTCCGTCTATTCCACCGGTTTTAGGATCGTTCCGCCAATTAATTCTGAAAAGATTAAGCGGATCAACAGCTTGCATATTTATGCCTTTTAATTTTTCTTGTATTTTGTGGGGAATTTTTTCGGGGTGCTTTAATTCATTAAATGTAGGTAAAATGATATTTTCTCGCTGCACTCTTTTTATGGTTTTTTCAAGAAATTCTTCGTTATCGATTTCCCAATTCCAGTTCTCCATATATACTCCTAATTCAGATGTACACAAAATAAACTATGAAATTGCTTTATAACAATTCATTTTATTTAATTAGACATTTTTAAAAATAACAAATTAAGTAGACTAATAAAATCCAGTTTCATATCGATTTGTTGGGGTGAAACTTAACTTCAATTAAATAGTTTGTTTTATTGGTAATTGTGAATTGTTATTTGATTAGAAATTAGAAAAATTAGATCAATTAGAAATTAA
>CAZXJG010000148.1:0-8214 GCA_964640985.1 uncultured Melioribacteraceae bacterium
AAAAGACAACATTTTCGTTTACTACAAATTATATATTTCCGATAAGTTTAACAAACACAATTTATAAACAAATTGGAGATACATAATGTACACATCGGTAATTACTAGAATGGAAGAAGATTTACAACTTTTTGGTCTTTCACAAAGAATTCAACAGACATATCTCTACCGGGCACAAAAGATAATTGAATATTTCAACAAACCGCCGGAAGAAATCACAAACATATTCCAATTCCTTTTTTCGGGATACTGCATGGCGTGCCGCTTTGCGGTTTAGCTCATCCTTTGATCGGATTATTCCCAAGAATGCATAATGGCATCTCTCTCCCCGATGCATTTTATCGGGGCTTCGAGATCAATCCTTTATAACGTTATATGGCATTTTATAAAATTTTATTCTCTTTCAAAAAAGGTATAACTTGATTATTCCAAAATGGTCCCCACTTTTTTATCATACTGTGTCCGCCATCTAAAATAATTAATCTCCCGTTTTTTGCCGCACTATTTAATTTTTCTGATTCTGTAAATGGAATTATTTTGTCATTTTTCCCCGTGACAAAAAGAATTGGCTTTGTATAATTGGAAACAACTGATAAATTATCAAAAGTATCTTTGACCAAAAATTTTGGCAAATAATATTGTGATGCAAAAACTCCAACATTAGTAAATGTTGATATGAGTATCATTGCTGCTGACGGGCGTTTTTTTGCTAATGCGCAAATTGCCCCACCGCCAAGCGATTGACCTAAAAGAATAATTTTATTTTTATCAATTTCTGGTTTTGTTATTATTGAATCGTAACTTTTAATAAAAACTTTTGTGATATCTTCTTGATTGGGCTTGCCTTTTGAACGCCCATAACCAGGATATTCAACTAATAAAACTCCAATTCCAATTTCTCTTAATTTTGAAACACGATTAACCCAATCGTCGATGACATCTCCATTTCCGTGACCAATTATAATTAAAGGATGAGTTTTATTAGAATCTAAATTAACAGGAGGTAAATACCAAGTCTCAGTAAGCCCAAATTGATTTTTAATCCATATTTTTGAACTGTCTGGAATTTGTTCAGCTACACCTACAGGAACTTTTGCATATTCGATAGGGAATAAAATACTTCTCTGAATAATAAAAAAGAAAATGCAATAAGCGATGTAAAGAAATACAACAATACTTAAAAATGTAATCCCAATTTTACGTGACTTATTTTTTTTCATATTACTAAATTGTTTATTGCTACCTAACGACCAAGCTCACCTGCCGCTATGGAGCGTAACGGAATAGCGGTCAGGTGGGACGCCTTGTTGGGCATTATTTGCTGTACATTTTCAATTGGAAACCATTTCAGCTTTTGTTTTAAATACTGTTGGCAACCAATCAAGCGACTTATTCAGGAAATTGTTTAATTCACTCTTTGTTATACAGTAAACATTTCTGACGTCTTCACCTTCATACAGATTATTCGACTGAAATAGAAATATCTTGCATGGATACTGTGAAAAATTCTTCTTGTTTAAAGAAACATTCCCGGTTTTAACTTGTGTTAATGCCTTTTCCCCTGTATCTGGCTTTATCGCAAAATATTCGAAACTCATTGTATCTGCTTTTCTAGAGTTTGGAACAATGTACCAACCAAGGCTTTGCAAATACAAGAACACCAAGTCTTCCGTTTCTTCATCGTCGAGCATCATGAAAATGTCAGAAAATTTAGAACTGTCAACTTCATAGAAGTTTTCGCCAGTAAGCCTATTCCACAGATATTTTGAATATTCTATCGCTTTTTTATCTGCAATCTCTTGAATAGTTCTTGGCGCCCTAAAGCACGCTACAACTTTCCCTGGAACCTGGTCTATAGCCACTTTTTTAAATTTAACTCGAAAAATATTTGCAATATCGATGTTTTTCTCAATAGCTTCTTGAGTCACCCAGTATTCCTACCCAGAAATCACTTTCGCTAAGTAGTATTCCCCGCTTATATCCCTGGTCCAAACCAAATCGCCACCGCCAACCATTTCTTGATATATTTACAAATGTTCAAATTAGCATAGAGTTTTGACGCTTCGTTTAGATACTCATCCCAATCTGTGGTATTTTTGTTTGATTCAGTTCTCCAACCAACACCAAGCAATCCATTCTTAAAACAGTATTTGAAAGTTTGCTCCATATTTTCAGAGCCACCATCCGGACGTATATGGATTCGAAATAGGTACATGCTAACCCCCTTTTTTATGCCCGACGGTCAAGCTCACCTACCAAAAAACGCGGCTAAAAATCTTCACGTTAAAATCGAAAATCATGCCCCGTGTTGTTCGGTCAGGTGCAGCAATTTGTTAGGCACCCTACGTAATTAAAAATTAGTTTTTTATGTTATGATGCTTTGCTTATTTATTCTTTAATAACTGTTATAAGTTGATATACTTTAGTTAATAGTATAGTTCAATAATATTTTTTTGTAATATACATAATCTTTCCCTTTTGAATTTTTTTTGACTCTGCGAGATTCTACTAAGCCTATTCCACGACACAAATAATAATCATCATATTCAAATGGTCCTTGGAAAATATTTAATCTATATTGAATTGTGATATAATACTTCGTACCTATTCTCACAATCTTATGCATTGATATTACCTTATAATTAAAATAAGTATCACCATCATAAGTTGGATATTTATATATTAATGCCGGCTCAACTTCTTCGGGTTGTTGAACATACATATGCCAAATACCATCCGACTGATGCGAGAAAAGATTAAAAGTTCCCATTTCAAACCATTTCGCTCCCTTATATTCATAATAATTTCTAATCTCATAATTAGCATAAGCAGAATCTGTTGGGTTTGAGTTTGAATCATAATTTATTATTAAATACTTCCATTTATTTCCAACTTGTAAAGGATAAATATCAGTATTCTTTCCAGAATTAGCTACAGGATTATTCTCAGAAGAACAAGAGAATGATATTAAAGATAGAAGTATTAATATGAAAATATTTTTGTATAACATAAAAACCTTTCAAATAATAATCATTATCTTTTATTAAAGAACAAATATTAATTATTGCCCTACTTCAATTTTTTTAGTGTCTAACGTTTGAATTCAGCGGCGGCGGTGAGCCGTCCGCTGAAATGATTTGTTATCTGTTTTATTCAAATTTCTGATGACTTTGAATTAAAGTACAAGATGGACTGTCTTCTCTGTCATTAATATTGATAAGGTCATATGCCTTCTTTATTTCCTTTCCTATTGTTTGATTTGTAGTGTCAAGACCATTGCTTTCAATTGCTCTCAAATATTCTCTCATAAGATTTTTATCGTTCTGAATAATTAAGAAAATTTCATTAGTGATCTTCTTATTCATTTTCTTGATAGATTTTTCTGCAATTTGTTTCGGTGTCATTTTGTTTTTCTCCTTTCAGATAACATTGTCAATATGTACACCCTTTCCCACATATCACCCTTATATCATGGAAAATAATATATATATTATTTATATTATTAAAAAAACACGGAATAATTTACCTTGATTCCCTTCCTATACCTTGAATATAAAAAAAAACTAAGGGCTTTTATTATGAATGTCAAGCAAAAATTTCGCCTCGATCCAAATTCGAATTTGAAACTGTTAGACCAAATAAAACAGATTGTGCGCTATCATCATTATTCCTATTGCACTGAACAGATTTATTATAATTGTTCGTTTTCAATCAATCATTTGCTAATTTTTAAAACCCGCGTGGCGTTAAGAATTGCAATTAATGCTACACCAATATCTCCGAAAACCGCTTCCCACATTGTCGCTATTCCAATTGCTGCAAGGATGATAAACATAAGTTTAACGCTTAGTGCAAAAATGATATTCTGCCAAACAATTCTTCTCGTTTTCTTAGCTATTCTAATTGATGCAGGAACGCTTGCCAGGGTATCGTTCATCAGTACCACATCCGCCGTTTCAACCGCTGCATCGGAACCAAGGGCACCCATTGCTATTCCTACGTCCGCACGGGCAAGAACCGGTGCATCATTTATACCGTCGCCTACAAAAGCTATTTTATCGTTTTTACCCGATTCGGAAATTATTTTCTCGATATAATTCACTTTATCTTCAGGCAGTAATTCGGCATACACTTCATCAATATTAAGCTTTCCGGCAATTATTTGCGCGGCGAAGGAATTATCGCCTGTAAGCATAATAGTCTTTTTTACACCCAACTTTTTCAAATTTTCAATAGCCAATGCAGCGTCTTCTTTTATGGTGTCCGAAATTACAATGTAACCTGCATACTTTGAATCTACGGCAATATGAACCACAGTTCCTTCAATATTGCATTTATTGTGCTTAATATTTTTGTTGTGGAGCAGTTTATCATTGCCGGCAATTATAATTTGACCATCAACTTCCGTTTCCATACCATGCCCGGCAATTTCGGTTACCTTACCAATTTTTGCTTGCTCTATGTTATTTCCGTAAGCTTCCAAAATTGATTGAGCAATAGGATGATTGGAATTTACTTCGGCATAAGCTGCAAATTTTAATACTTCATCTTTATCAAATCCGTTTTGCGAAACGATTTCCGAAACTTTAAATTCGCCTTTCGTAAGCGTTCCTGTTTTATCGAAAACAACTTTTTTAACTACGGTTAAAGCATCCAAATAGTTTGAACCTTTTACAAGAATTCCTTTGCGCGAAGCACCGCCGATGCCGCCGAAATAACCAAGCGGTATACTTATTACAAGCGCACAAGGGCAAGAAACAACCAGCATAATCAAGGCTCTGTAAATCCAATCCGAAAATAGAGCACCCGGAATAACCAACGGAGGAACAACCGCTACTAAAATTGCTCCGGCAACAACTACGGGTGTATAATACCGGGCAAATTTAGTTATAAATTTTTCCGTATTAGCTTTTTTGGAAGTTGCGTTTTCAACAAGATCTAAAATTTTCGAGATGGAAGATTCTCCGAACAGTTTTGTTACGGTAACGGTTAATGTGCCGGATTTGTTAATCATTCCGGCTAAAACAGGTTCACCCTTTTTAACGGAACGCGGAACGGACTCGCCGGTAAGAGCCGAAGTATCTATCATCGAATTACCATCAATTACTTCACCGTCTAAAGGAATTTTCTCGCCGGGTTTAATTAGTATTTTATCACCAATATTAACTTCATCAGGTGAAACTTCTTTTACTTCGCCGTTTACAAAAACATTGGCATAATCGGGTCGTATTTCCAATAAACTTTTGATTGATCTGCGCGAACGATTTACTGCGAGATCCTGAAAAAACTCACCTATATTAAAGAACACCATAACTGCAACCGCTTCCGGCATTTCGTGAATTGCAAATGCTCCGAGTGTGGCAATCGACATTAAAAAATTTTCGTCAAACACTTGTCCGCGCATTATATTTTTGCCGGCGCTTAATAATACTTTCCAACCACTTAGCAAATAAACCGTGATAAAAACAACATATTCGGCAATCGAATATGGTGTGTTGTGTAACTGCTCTTTGAAAAATATTCCTATTAAAAGAACAGTTAAAACAATACTTATTTTAATCAGCTCTTTTTTCTCGCTTAGTTTATCATCATCTTCTTGTCCGGGTTTGTTATCTGTTATTTCTACATCCGGCTCAACTTTTTTAATAATCGATTTTACTTTTTCAATGTTATCGGTATCGATATAAATTATTTGAGTTGCCATATTGATTGAAACATTTCGGACAGATTTTGAATTTTTCAACGCTTCTTCAATATTAGCTGCACATGTTGGGCAATCGATATTTTTAATTTTATATTTTTTCATTCCGAATTCCTTTTTGAGAAGTCTTATTACAGCTTTTATTTCCGTTTATTTGTATAATTCCTTTACGTGCTGCAATGCTTCTCTAACTATGTTTTCAACATGCTCGTCATCCAAAGAATAATAAACCATTTTCCCTTCGCGTCTGAATTTCACAAGTCTGTTACTGCGCAGCAGACGAAGCTGATGAGAAATTCCCGATATTGTAACACCGGTTAGAGCGGATAAATCACAAACACACAGTTCTTCTTTTGCCAATGCCATTACGAGCTTTAATCTTGTGGGGTCACCGAGTGTTTTCAAAATATCTGCAGTGTTATAAATAGTATCTTGCGAAGGAAGTTCCTTTTCAACTCTCTTTACTTTCCTTTTATCGATATAGGTAACCCCGCATACGGGCACTTCTTTTTTATTTTTCATAGAGTAAATATAACAATATTTGAATAATTGTTCAAGTGTTGTGTAAAACAATAATTCGATGATTTAAATGAATGCAGTTTCTCCGTTCCAAATCTATAATACGGTTAGGCTGGGGATTAACGGTACAAGTATGCCGCCGTTCAATTTACTCTCGGATAAAGAAGTCTGGGATGTTGCTTTTTATGTCGGTTCTTTACGATATAAAAACAAATATAAGCTGACTCAAGATTCGTTGTCTCAAATATACGGTAAAGCCATTAGCAAAACATCTTTGGACGAAATATCAACATTACCGGATAAAATATTACTCACAAAATTCAAAGCAAGTAGTAAATTGGATACACTTTACCTTGCAGCAATTCGTTTGCATAGTGCCCAAAAAAACAAAGTACTTTCTATCGAATTAGCGGCATCTTATTTAAATGACATACAGAGTTTATACAAAAATAATGAATATGAAAAAGCAAGTGATGAAGCATTATTAGCTTATCTAAAGGGCATAGAACCTTTTGAACAGCAACTGCAGACTATGGACTCCAACCTGAAGAATGAATTGGAATCAATTATGTACCGGCTTCGGGCAGACATAAAAGACCGGAAGCCTTTGAGTCGGTAATATTTCTTTCTGCCGTAAATTTAGAAATAACTCAAGGCAGTCATAATGGAATTTATCTCGGAGCCATATCTTCATTAATACTTGTTTTAGCACTTGCTTGGATTGCAGTTAGATTTACTGCAAAATTACCGGTTATAAAACTTTTCAAATATTCAGCCATTATTATAGCAATACTTTCAGTTATATTAGCAGGGAAAGGAATCCGTGCTTTTCAGGAAGGCGGTTATTCCAGTATAACAAATCT
Organism: uncultured Melioribacteraceae bacterium; assembly: GCA_964640985.1. Lineage (GTDB taxonomy): Bacteria > Bacteroidota > Ignavibacteria > Ignavibacteriales > Melioribacteraceae > CAZXJG01. Next base: position 7,084 of record CAZXJG010000148.1, read on the forward strand.
TCCAATCCATTTTGATATTTCATTCTTAGGTATATATCCTACATTGGAAACCATTGCTGCACAGATAATAGTTTTAACGATTACAATAGTTCTTTGGAGTCATATTAAAAAGATTTCATTTAAAATATAAAATATTTAATGTGACCAAATATTTTTCGTTTTCTATTTCTATTTTCGAAAACTACAATGAATTAATTGCTTCTTTAATTTTTCCAGTTAAAACATAATTCAGTAAAAAATAATTAGAAATTAAGAAAATAAAATATTTTAGAATTTTGACTTCTGACTTCCAACTCGCACTTCAGTGCATTATGAATAAATCTCTATCTTGAAATTCGCGGACGCTTATAATTTTTACAGGGATTAATAATTTGAGCATAACTACTATCCCAACTTTTAAAAAAGACCTTCGCAACGGTACTATTAACGGTTTGTCCGCGGATAACCACACCTACATTTCGGGAACGGTAAAAATAACTTTTTGCCCAATTAGAAGAACCGAGCCACAATAAATTGTTATCAACTATTAAATATTTACAATGTTCAACTCTTGCAAACGGAATAAATCCACCGCTATATTGCGGTATTACACTAAACTTGACTTGTATATTTGGAATAACCTGAAGGCTTTTTAAAAAATTCACACCCGGTTTACGTAAATTCCAATTTGATACCAGCAGTTTTATTTTCACACCGCGCAAAGCCGCTTTACGCAGCGCATCATCGAGCGTAGGATAAAATGCACCATATTCATCAGGATTATAAGTTAATAATTGTATCAGTACCCTTTTACGAGCGCCATTAATTAATTTGAGAATAGCAGCTTCATCACTAACCATTCCGGGATAAATATATCCGATAGGACTGAATGTCGGATAAAGAAAAACCTGCTTTTTATTAAAAGATAATTCAATTGGATGTGCTTCATTAATTATATCATTTGCCTGAATCGGCTTTAATTTCAAAGGTTCATTAACCGATTTTAATTTACTTAACTTCCAATCTAAGTTAAAAATCCGCAGTATATACCGGGCAAGGCGTTTATCATAAATTCGCATGCCCAATTCGTGTATCTGTTTAACACCGATTTTCACGGAAAATTACTACACGTATAATCAGCTATATGAAGCA
>CAZXJG010000149.1:0-8168 GCA_964640985.1 uncultured Melioribacteraceae bacterium
TAGAATAACTTAATATTTAATAAATGTATAACTTATTATTCCACCCCCTAAATACTTTAGGAGTTGTAATTCGATAACTTATTTTATTCCACCCCCTAAAGATTAACTTCGGCAAAAATCGAGTGAAAACGTAAATGGGGATTTATAAAGGTTTTGAAAATTCTAATTTTTATTAAAAGACATAATTTTTTGGAATAACTACAATGCCCGATTTAGAAATTTTAAATCTTTTGGCATCTTCTTCAAGGTCAAAGCCAATTTCCGTTCCTTCCGGAACACGAACGTTTTTATCTATAATTGCTCGTCTAATTCTCGAATGGCGTTCAATATTACAATTATTCATAATAATTGAGTCGGTAATATAAGTGTAGCTATTAACTCTTACACCCCAGCCTAAAATTGACCTTTCAACCAGTCCACCCGAAATAATAGTACCGTCGCAGATAAGAGAATTAAAAGCACGTCCAACCCTTTCTCCTTCGTGAGAAAGAGTTTTTACCGGCGGCGATTGCAAAGCCTCACCGCGGATTGGCCAAGATTGATCATACATATTAAAAATAGGATTTACTGTAATTAAATCCATACTTGCGGCGTAATAGCTGTCAATAGTTCCAACGTCAACCCAATAAGGTTCTTCTTTATCATTTTCGTCTATAAATTTATAAGAATAAATATCGTAGCCGTTTTTTACCATATAAGGAATTACATGTTTTCCAAAGTCCAAATTTTTTATTTTATCATGTTCTAATTTTGTTACTATATCAGATAAAATATCGGCATTAAAAACATATATTCCCATATTAACAAACGAATACCCCGGATTGTTGGGTATTTCGGACGGCTCGTTAGGTTTTTCTTTAAAAGCAGTTACTTTGGCGTTATCGTCAATTTTTAATATGCCGAAACGTGAAGCCATCGATTTTTGAACACAAATACTCGAGATGGTCAAATCAGCTTTTTTATCAAAATGATAGCCGAGTAATTTCAGGTAATCCATTTTATAAATATGATCACCCGATAAAATTAAAACCCATTTGTATTTTCCATCTTTAATTAAATTTAAATTTTGATAAATAGCATTAGCGGTGCCGGTATACCAATTATTACTTATTTTTAATTGTGGCGGAACCGAATAAATAAACTCACCTAATTCAGGGTTAAAAATATTCCAAGCATCGTACAAATGACGATTTAACGAATCGGATTTATACTGAGTTAAAACATAAATTTTCCGCATACCGGAATTAAGGCAATTGGAAAGAGAAAAATCAATAATCCTATACTTGCCTCCAAACGGAACGGCAGGTTTGCTTCTGTGCTGTGTTAGCGGGAACAACCTTTCACCCTGTCCGCCTGCAAGTATCATCGTTAATGAATCTCTTAGTAATTGTGAACCGGTGAATCGCATGATTTACCTGTTTTTTTATGGAAGAATTATTAATTAAGTTTAAATTAAACTTATAACCTTTTTATTTATCTTTCTTACTTAAATAAAGCAATTATGAAAGTCAAGAAAAAACTGACATTAATAGCTTTTTTTACTGCAATTATTATTATTTTACTAACAATTGGAGTGTTTTACTTCTCTTCTTACAAAGATAGGCTGATATCGTTCAAGTATTTTACTAGTTCGAATTATGATGATTATTATTCACCTTCCCAAAAAAAAATTGACATTTTATCATATAAAATTAATATTAGTCTAAATTTTAGTAAGCGTTCAATTAAAGGAAATGTAGAAATTCTCGGGAGAATTTTAGATAGAAATATTAAAAACATTGTTCTAAATTTTTACAATTCGTTCAAAATCAGAAAATTTAAATTAAACGGAAAAGAGACAATTTTTGATTATAGTAACAATAAATTAAAAATACCGTATAATAATAGTTTATTGGATACATTTTCAATAAATATTCAGTACACAGGCAAACCTGAAAATTTAGGACTTGGATCTTTCACATTTGATAAATTCAAAGGTAGTCCCATTGTATATACTTTAAACGAACCTGTATTTGCGTCAACTTGGTTCCCGTGTAATGATCTGCCTTCGGATAAAGCATTAGCGAGTGTCAGCATCACAAACGATTCATCTATGGTATCCGTTTCGAACGGCGTATTAGATAGTGTGAAAACAAAAGGTAATAGAAGAACATATTTTTGGCGCAGCAGTTATCCGATTTCTACATATTTGATAGTCTTTTATTCTGCAAAGTATAAAAAATTTTACGAGAAGTTTAGAATTTCAAAAAAAAATATAATTAAACTGCAATACTTTGTATTCCCACAACATGTCAATAAAGCAAAGATTGATTTTGCCGTTAATAAAAAAGCATTGAAAATTTTTAGTAATTTGTTCGGCACCTATCCGTTTATAAAAGAAAAATATGGTATTGCCGAATTTACTTGGACGCCGGGAGCAATGGAAAACCAGACGATTACAGGTTTAGGTGATAAGTTTATAAACGGGCATCAATTTTTTACCGATATGCTTGTGCATGAGTTAGCCCATCAATGGTGGGGCGATGCAGTTGGTCCTGCAACGTGGAAAGATATTTGGTTAAACGAAGGTTTTGCTACATATAGCGAGGCGCTATATTGGGAAAAGCTTGCCGGCGCTTCTGCTTTGCGTTCAACAATGGTCTCATTTCGAGGGTTATTCAAAGATGGTACACTATACAATCCGGGTAAAAATATTTTTTCAAAATTGGTTTATAATAAAGGAGCTTGGGTTTTGCAAATGTTAAGAAGAGAGGTTGGAGACTCTTTGTTTTTTAAAATTCTCAAATCGTATTATAAAAAATATAGATATAAAAACGCGTCTTCGTTTGATTTTAAAAATCTTTGTGAGCGAATATCCGGAAAAGATTTAAGCCATTTTTTTAACCAGTGGGTTTTTAAAGGTAAAGGCATACCTTATATTAATTATAGTTATAAAACAGATTTATTAAATGGGAAAGATTTTAATAATATTATTAAAATTTCACAGGTTCAAAAATTATATAGGAATTTCCGGTTTCCACTGGATATAAAATTTACCGGCAAAAATGCTGCCGATTTTTTAATTAAAACGATTTATATTACTTCAAATGATACAATAATTAAAATTAGAACAACTTTTTATCCAAAAACTATAAATCTTGATCCCGACAATTGGTTATTAGCAAAAATAAAAAATAAAAATACGATAGAAAAATGATTTTCATTTTTGAACACATACATTATATTGTATATCGATTTTTTAAATAAAATGAGGCAATAAAATGAAAAAAATTAAAATATTAGTTTTACTATTAAGTTTTCTGACCTTAGTTGCATGTAAAAGTAACAAGGGAAACGAGAAGCTCCCGAAGGGCGTACATAAAGTTGTAGTAACACAAAGAATTGATGCATCGGAATATTCTTATTTAAAAGTTGATGAAAACGGCGAAAATTATTGGATTGCCATACCGCAAATGAATGTAAAAAAGGGGGATGTTTTATATTATTCCAAAAGTATTACGATGACTAATTTTAAAAGCAAAACATTAGACCGTGTTTTTAAATCCGTTCTTTTTGTCGAAGATATTTCCAAAACTCCTGATATTAATGAATATCAAAACGTTTATAACAAAGGGAAAACATCTACCGCACTTACTAACATAAAGGTAAAACCGTTAAAAGATGGTTATACTGTTGCACAAATTAATAAGGATAGGAAAAAATTAGAAGGTAAAATAGTTAAAGTTCGAGGTGAAGTTGTAAAATTTAATGATAATATTATGGGTAGAAATTGGGTTCATATTCAAGATGGGACCGGTAAAACAGGTACAAATGACTTGCTGTTAACAACACAAGATAAAGCAAATGTGGGTGATGTAATTGTGGCTGAGGGTAAAGTTGTGGTAGATAAAGACTTTGGTTCGGGATATTTTTACAAAGTATTATTGAAAAATACGAAAATTAAAAAATAGCAAACTAAAATTAAGAGCGTAATAAAATAATTACGCTCTTTTTTCACTACACATTCCTCTTTGCCTCAGTAATAAAAGGTAAATAAAAAGTTGAACTTGAAATATACTTTTCTAATTTTGTTTTCGGATACGTCAATAAATCTTGAAGGTTTTTTCCGAAGACTAATTTAGAGAGTATATAATTTATAAGAATTATAAAGGAAATAGTTGTTTCAATAGACATAAATGAAATTATTTTATTCAATATTAATAGTTCTTTTTTTACAAACTACACTTTTTTCTCAAAATGGCATTGTAAAATATTATTATCCAAACGGGAAATTAAGAGCTGAAATATCTTATACAGACAACGTACTTGACGGACTTTCCATTTGGTATTTTCTAAACGGAAATAAAAGTAAAGAAATAAATTACAGCGAAGGGAAAATAAATGGAACAATGAAATATTATTATTCGTCAGGTCTATTGAAAGCTGAATATTCCGTTACAAACGGGGTGCGGGATGGATTAACAAAAATTTATTATCATAACGGCGGACTTAAAGAAGTTTTAAATTATGACTTTGGAAAATTATTAAAAGTAGTAAAAATACCGTACGATTCAACTTATGTTGCTCCAATCGAAAAATTTGATGGTGCTATACGCATTGTACAAAAAAAGCAAAAGGTTAATCAATATATCTGTGATTCCGATATTTGTCCTGAACCGATTGGCGGTATGAGTGCAATTCAATCGAATTTGGTATATCCTAAACTTGCGAAATTATATGGATTGGAGGGAAAGGTAATACTTGTAGCAACAATTAGTAAAGAGGGAAAAGTTAAAGGTGTTAAAATAGTTAAAGGATTGGGTTTGGGGGGTACCGAAGCCGCTATTAATGCTGTTAAAAAAACAAGATTTCTTCCCGGACAGAATAAAGGTAAAATTGTACAAAGCCACGTAACGTTAATTATAAAATTTAAACTTCCGAAAAAGAAAAATGAATTAGCACTAAAACCATTTTCTTTATCAAAAATACATGAGAAAATTTCAAATAAGATAAAGAAAAGTAAAACAATAAATGCTAAACGTCTTTTAACCGGAAAGAAGAAGTTATTGTTAAATGATAATTTTGATTACCTGAAAAAGAAGAAAAGCAAAATGGCTTCAGATACTTTAAAGTACAAAAATTTAAGCTGCAATGTTGATGTATGTCCTGAACCAATAGGCGGAATGAAAGCAATAATGAAAAATTTAATTGTACCTCACCGGGTTTATGATTATAAATTAAAAGGGTATGTTGTTGTATCAGCAAAAATTGATAGCTTCGGTTATGTACGTGATACTAAAGTAATTAAGAAAATGGGTAACGGTTTAGATGAAGCCGCTGAAGTTGCAATTCTCGATACAAGGTTTAAACCGGGGTTAAAAAAAGGTAAACCTGTTTGGTCGAATGTAATAATTGTTATTCATTATAATTATGAAAAAAAGCAGAAGCGGTAAATTTTACATCACTATTTTAGAAATAATTTCTAAAAATTCTTCTTCAATTTTTCTGCCCTTGTCATTTGCATACCAGCCGTGTAATTTTTCGTGATAAATATCAGGATGTAAGCCGTTGGATTTCCACATACTTATTAATTGTTGTGCTTCATTTGGCCTGGGACCCCAAGTAAAAAGTTCTTCCCCTTCCAAATTAAATGCAACCAATTTAGGGATATTTTCCGATTTACCGTTGGTTAAATAATGACTCATGATATCTAAATTTTGATCCCGTAAAAGGATCCTTAAATCGATATTTGGGTTTACATCTGCAATTTTAGCAATAATTGGTAAACTCTGAGCCGAATCACCACACCATTTTTCCGTTAAAACCATCCAAAGTTGAGGTATATCGATTTTTTCTACTACCGATTTGAGTCCTTCATTAATAACATATTTTTTTTGAATACGCATACTGCGGTGATAGTTTAATTTTGTGTATTCTAAAAATTTTTTTTCTTCACCGGATAATATTAATTGATTTTCCTTTTCGATATGCCTTTTTGTTTTTTCTAAATATTTTTCATAAGTCATTCCATTATGCGGTTTACGCTCATGAAAAAAATTTTTAGCCATTTTGTTTATAACTCCTATTTGCAAAAATGTTAATATTTAGCTTCAAAATATAATTAAATATAACAAAAAGTAACTGTAATTATTTATGCCTTAAAAAGTATTGAGAAAATATTTTTGAGTATAAAAATTATAATAAATATTGGTTGTAAGTTAATATTTCTATTACGTAAATTTGAGTAATGTACACAATTTTATATTTTTGGTTTCAATAAATTCTATTTCAAGGCGCAAATGATGACTAAATTAAAATTCTACTTGTTAATATCTATTTTTTTCACTTTAAATTTAAAATTATTATTAGGGCAATCAAATTTTATATTATTAGTTGTACCCGAGGCGGATACCGTAGTTACAATGTCCCGTACCTATAGGCTTTCGGGCAGTACACTTCCGCAGAGCAGACTTTTTTTAAATCGGAAATCAATTCATGTATATTCTTCAGGGGCATTTGCCGGTTTGCTGAAATTAAATTACGGTGAAAATAAATTTGAACTTGTATCGGAAAATTTAAATAGCCGGAAGGCAAAAAAAGATTTTTATGTTTTTAGAAAAGATATGCGGTTAAAAACCACACCTTGGGATTCACTCAGAATTGAAAACAGACTTATGTTACCAAATAAAAATATGTGGCTTAATGCCGGTGATATTTTAACGGTTAGAATAAAAGGTACACCCGATTGTAAGGCGACTTTTTTAAACGGAATGAAAATGCACGAACTTTCGTTAAAAAGGACAGGTGGAATATTGGGTATTTATGAAGCAACTTATAAAGTAAAAGAATCTGATACTTTAACGGATAAAAGGATAAGGTTTGTGTTAACCAATGCCATGGGCGATTCGGTTGTAAAATTTTCAAATGTAGAAATTTCAATGCTGCCTAAAGAATTTCCTCGTGTTGGAATTACAAAAGGTTTCAGACCATACTTAAACTACGGCTTGGGCACCAATCGACTTGGAGGTGCAAAACTAAGTATAATTAATCCTGGAATCGAGTTAAATATAATTGGTAAAGTCGGTACACATTATAAAGTAAAATTATCGGAAAACAACATTGTTTGGATACCCGAAAAATTTATCGATTTATTACCGATCGGCACACCTCCTGCTAAATCGCTAACCGGTATGATGAATGTTTACGGGGATACTAATTTTGATTATGTTACTTTAGCTTTGAGAAAGAAACTTCCCTATGCTTCTCATGTTGAAGTTAAACCCACGAAAATAATTGTTGATGTCTTCGGTGCTTCTTCTAATACAAACTGGCTTGTGAATTCAAATACCGCCGAAGAAATAAAAAAAGTTTATTATCGCCAACCGGGTCGAGGTGTTTTTAGAATTGTAATTAAAACTATTCATCCTCAACTGTGGGGCTATAAAATATATTATAATAATAACACGTTGGTAATAAGAGTTAAAAGAAAACCAAAAGATCTGGATATTGATGCTTTGACTTTTGTAATTGACCCGGGACACGGCGGTTCTAATAAGGGTGCTGTCGGTTCAACCGGAATGCTTGAAAAAACGGTAACCTTATCGATTGCTGAAAAATTAAAAGCACTTTTAGAGGATGAAGGGGCAACTGTTTATCTTACTAGAAATAAAGATATGTATGTAAGTAGTAGTGATAGAATTAGAAAAATTTTGGAAATAAATCCGGATATTTTAATTAGTATACATGCTAATTCAATCGGACTAACAACCGATCCAAGATTAACCAAAGGAACTACAACGTTTTATAAGTATATTGAATATGCGCCGCTTGCTACGGCTATATTTAAAAGAATGGTTGAAACAGGTCTTAAACCTGACGGTTACGTGGGAAGTTTTAATTTTAGCTTAAATTCATTGACGGAAATGCCAAATGCTTTGGTTGAAACAGCGTTTATATCTAATCCCGAAGATGAAATAAAATTAATGAATGACGATTTTAGAGAAACCATTGCTGAGAAAATTTACGATGGTATTGAAGATTTTCTTGATTATAGCGAAGATAATTAATTTAAAAGCACCATTTATCCAAGGGACTCTTAATTTATTATAAAAATACGTGTTGTTTTGTATAATTTATGTTATTAACCTGGCTTATATCAATTAGGATATTATTAAGCTGCATATTTTATA
>CAZXJG010000150.1:0-8162 GCA_964640985.1 uncultured Melioribacteraceae bacterium
ATAGATACAACGGATTTACCATGGCTAAACCGTCACGTTTTATAAATGATATTAGCGAAGATTTAGCGGACGAGTGGCTTTTGGAGGAAAGCTAAATAAGAAAATTTTATGGACATATTAAATCCCTTAAAGACACGAATTTCACGAATTAACACTAATTAGAAAACTTTAACTTTCTAAAGATGAATTTTTTAAGGGAATCTACAAAGAAATAATCAGATTAATAAGGTATCCCGTTTATTTAATTTTGAGAGGAAAATGGAATTTATCTTTTTATTGCTTTCATTTTTATATGTAATATTTAATTTTATTCTTTTCATTGCATTTATAAAAAATGACTTCGAACAAAACTTTGCAAAACAATCCTTTACAAAAGGAAAATTTGCCGGTAATGAAATCACTTTCTCTGTTGTTATAAGCGCAAAAAACGAAGAGAAGAATATACCCGAATTATTAAAATCACTCCGGAATTTAGATTATCCTAAAAATAAATTTGAAATTATTATTGTTGATGACAACTCGAACGATAATACATTAAATATTTTAAATAAATATCTGTCGCAAATTTCAAATTTAAGAGTAATTACAGCAAATCATAAAACTTACCCTGGTAAAAAAGGGACATTATCTATCGGCATTAGTAAAGCAAAAAACGGTTACGTTATTATTACAGATGCAGATTGTACACCAAGACCTGCTTGGTTAAAAGCTTTCTCTAAAAAATTTTCGGAGGGAATGGATTTAGTTTTCGGTATTGTTAGTTATAAAAAAACCAATTCGTTTGTCGGAAAATTAAGTATGTACGAAAATCTTAGAAGCAGATTTTTGATTTTTTCAGCAGCTAAACTTGGATTTCCCTACTCTGCATCGGGAGCAAGCTTTGCTTTCCGTAAAGATGTTTATAACAATCTCGGAGGTTATGAGAACACTATAGAAACTCTTAGCGGAGATGATGATTTGTTTTTACGTGAGGCAGTGAAAAAAGGATATAAAATTGGGACTATAGTTAATAGAGATAGTTTTGTTTTAACATCGCCGCCTGAGACACTAAATAAATATTTGGAACAAAAAGCACGACATACTTCTACTTCAAATTATTATCTTTTACAACACAAATTATTTTTATCGCTTTGGCATATTATTAATCTAACGGCACTTTTTTCTCCCATATTATTTTTTGTCAGTATATATGCCTTAGTTCCATTTGCAACTAAATTGTTTATTGACATTATAACAATAAAAAATATCCAAAAATATTTTGAATATAAATTTTCTTTAACCGAAATAATATTTTATCAAATTCTTTACGAATTTTTCTTGATAATACACTATTTCAACGGAACATTCCGGAAAATCAAGTGGAAATAATTTTGTAAAGATTTCAATTTGGTTTTTAGGTAATCAGCAAAGTTTATATTTATTGGTTTTTTAAATTTTTTAAAATATTTTTTGATTTAATATTATTAAAACATATATTCACAAAATTGATAAAAAAAGATTTCTACAATGGATAAAAAGGATTTAGCCAAAAAGGCAGTTGAAGCAAAAAAATTTTCTTATGCACCTTATTCAAATTTTCACGTTGGGGCTGCATTACTAACCAAGGACGAGGAAATATTTACAGGTACAAACATTGAAAATTCTTCCTACGGACTTACAATGTGTGCTGAGCGCGTTGCTATATTTAAAGCAATATCCGAGGGGAAAAGAGAATTTAAAGCAATTGCCATCACAACGGACTCGGAAAAATTTTGCCCCCCTTGCGGTGCTTGCCGACAAGTACTGAACGACCTTTGCGGAAAGAATCTTGAAGTGATATTAGTAAATCCAAAAATGGAAATGAAAACTTTTAAAATGGGAAATTTATTACCTCATTCATTTGGAGATGATTTACTTAAATAATTATGATGGTATTTAATCCTCACTCGACCCCCACAAATACCGGCTGGATAGAAGTTATTGCCGGCTGTATGTTTAGCGGAAAAACAGAAGAACTTATTCGAAGACTCAGACGAGCAAAAATTGCAAAACTGAATGTAAAAATTTTCAAACCGACAATAGATACCCGGTACTCGGAAAAAGAAATTGTTTCTCATAGTGAACAAACCCTTCCTTCAATAGTTGTTGATTCACCAAAAAAAATTCTTGAATTATCGGAAGATGCACAAGTTGTCGGTATAGACGAGGCACAATTTTTTAGTAACGAACTTATAACGGTATGTAATCAATTAGCAGATAAAGGTAAAAGAGTAATTGTGGCTGGTTTAGATCAGGACTATAAAGGAGTGCCGTTCGAACCTATGCCGCAATTATTAGCAATTGCGGAGTATATCACTAAAACTTTAGCTATTTGTGTTAAGTGCGGAAATCCTGCTGATAGAACGCAGAGAAAGGTCCACTCGGCAAACCGTGTGCTTGTTGGAGCAGCGGATAGTTACGAAGCTCGATGTAGAAAATGTCATTACATTCCAGAAACTGATTAAGGCACAATTATGACTTTTAATGCAATTATACGTGGAATTTTAGGTATTGTACTTTTAATTGGAATTGCATTTGTTTTTTCAAATAATAAAAAGAAAATTGACTGGAAACTTGTAGGAAGCGGTTTAGGAATTCAAATTGTTTTTGCAATTTTTATTATTAAAGGCGATGCTTTAGGAAAATTTTTCACACCTCTTGTTTGGCCAAAAGACTTTTTTAGATGGGTAAGCGGTTTTTTCGTTTTGATTCTTAATTTTACAACAGAAGGTGCAAAGTTTGTATTCGGGAATCTCGCAATTTCTCCAGGTCAACCTAAAAGTTTAGGAATGTTTTTTGCCTTTCAAGTTTTACCGACTATTATATTTTTCGCCAGTTTAATGTCAATACTCTATTATTTAGGAATAATGCAGAAAATTGTTCAAGCAATGGCTTGGGTTATGGCAAAAATTATGGGAACAAGCGGTGCCGAATCTCTTTCATGTACAGCAAATATTTTTATCGGACAAACCGAAGCCCCGCTAATGATAAAACCTTATTTAAAAGGAATGACAAATAGTGAGTTGTTAACTATAATGGTAGGAGGAATGGCAACAATTGCCGGCGGAGTAATGGCGGCATACATTCAAATATTGGGTCTTTCTTATTCACAGGTGCATGGAATTCCTCTTCAGCAAGCTCAATTATTATTCGCTACACAGCTTCTTGGTGCCAGCGTTATGGCTGCACCGGCTGCAATTGTTGTGGCTAAAATTATTTTTCCTGAAGTAGACGAACCTGAAACTAAAAATACGGTAAAAATAGATGTTGAAAAAACTTCTTCTAATATAGTTGATGCTGCTGCCAACGGTGCTTCGGAAGGTCTTATGCTTGCATTAAATGTCGGTGCTATGCTTATTGCTTTTATCGCTTTAATCTATTTTGTAAATTATTTTCTGATAGAATTTGCTAAAATAGTCAATATAAATTCTTATTTCTTAAAGCATTATCAGAAACCGCTTAATTTACAACTCCTTTTCGGAATTGTACTTCAATATTTAGCATACGGAATCGGCGTTCCTTGGCACGATGCTCTTAATTTCGGAAGTTTAATCGGTACTAAAGTGGTTCTTAACGAATTCGTTGCTTATATAGATATGTCAAGTTTAATCCAAGCAAAACAATTGGTCAATCTAAAAACGATTATGATGGCTACTTATGCATTGTGTGGATTTGCTAATTTTAGTTCAATTGCAATTCAGATTGGCGGATTAGGACCCTTGGCTCCAAAACGAAAATCGGACATCGCCAGTCTGGGTTTCAAAGCCGTTCTCGGTGGTACTTTGGCTACTTTAATGACTGCAACATTAGCTGGAATTTTATTCGGTGGTTGATCTTAATTCTAAATACAAAACTTTATTAACGGAAATTAAAAACTTTTCCCCTTTTGAACCTCAAGTTGCCTTGATACTCGGCAGCGGTTTGGGAGATTTTGCCAAAAGTATTGAAATAACAAAATCAATTTCTACATCAAAATTAACAGGTTATCCAAAATCAACAGTTGAAGGACATAAAGGTTTTATCCATTTTGCCGAACTATATGGTAAAAAACTCCTTATGTTTCAAGGAAGAATTCATTTTTATGAAGGTTACTCAATTTCAGATTGTGTTGTTCCTATTCACATTGCTAAATATTTGGGCTGCAATACTATTATTCTGACTAATGCTGCAGGCGGGATTAATTCTGACTTTCAGCCCGGGGATTTGATGTTGACAACATCATTTAATTCTGTAAATATTAAAACCGAACTTTCTACACTATTGGGAATTTCGTCGGTCGAAGATAGAAATAACTTTTTAGATTTTCCCAGTAATGAAGTTAATAATATCATTCGTAAAGCATCTTTAGAAGAAAGAATTTTCTTACGTGAAGGTATTTATTGGATGGTTAAAGGACCAAGTTACGAAACAATTTCCGAAATAAGAATGATTGCTAAATTCGGAACCGATGCCGTCGGGATGTCAACCGCACATGAAGCTATTTACGCTTTTAAACTTGGAATGAAAGTGGGAGCTATCTCTTTAATTACCAATTATGCTGCCGGAATTGCACATCAAGGACTTTCACATAAAGAAGTAATTGAAACTGCAGAAAAATCTAAAGATAAATTCGAAAGATTAGTAAAACAAATTATTAATCTTCTGTAAAAAATGATGATATAATAGCTGCCGATGTAACTACTGCTGTTTCGGAACGGAGTCTTTTATCCGATAATTTAACTATAATTTTATTATTAAACTGTTCTAATTCTTTTTTTGTTAAACCTCCTCCCGGACCAAAAATAAAAATTAACTTTTTTCGTTTTATTTGTTTTTGTAAAAAATTATTAAGTAAGTAATTCTTAAAAGATATTTCCGCATTTTGTTCGAAAATAATTTTTGTGCTTTCATGAAAGTTTTCAATGTAATGATTTTCATCATATAGTGGATTTAAATTTTTTAAGTCATCTACAAATTTAATTGTCGGAAGAAATGCCCTCAAAGACTGCTTCATTGCAGAAAGTAATATTTTTTTCCATCTCTCAATTTTCGGTTTGCGCTTAATACTTCTTTCAGCATTAAAAATAACGAAATTTGTAATTCCCAATTCAACACATTTTTCCAGCGCAAATTCAAATCTGTCTCTACTTTTTAATTGAGGTAAACAAAACGTAATGTTCGAAAGCTTATTTATATCTTCCCAATTTTTAATTGAATCAACTATAACGTGTTGCTTTTCAACTGCAGCAACTTTGCTTTTATAAATTATTCCATTACCGGAGGTAACATAAATAATATCGTCAATCTTATGACGCATGACATTTACAATATGATAAAACTCATCTCCGGAAATTATTATTTTATTTTCGTTAATATTTTTAACCGGACTAAAATATAATTCTACATTAGAAAGTATCATACTTTTATTAGTTAGAATATTTGTAACAAATTAAATTATTTGCTGTAAAACAAACGATAATAAAGTCATTTTGATTTATCAAAATTTTAATATTTAAAAATATTAAAAAGAAAATCCTGTCCCAATATTAAATTCACCATTTAAATGTTCGCCAAACGCATATTCAATTCTGAAAGCATTATAAGGAAGAATTAAAATTATAAGACCGAATCCAAATCCTTTTTCAAATTTATTTAAGCTTATATTTTCGTTGTTATCAAACACAATTCCCGCATCTCCAAAAGTTGTTAAATATAATCCTAAACGTGCAGATGTTAATTTTTGTGGTAATAAAGGGAGTTTTATAGAAAAATTGAATTGTTTAATTATAGGATAATTTAATTCGAAAGAAGTAATTACCAGATTATTACCTTCACGAATATCATTTTTGTGCCCTCTAATAATTTCGTTAAAACCTAAGTAAGAATAGTCATAATAAGGTACCAATTTGCCAAATGTATGGCGTAAAGCTATTCTCCATCTACTGGTAAATAATTTAAATACGGTTTTGTATTCTCGATAATCAACATTTACTATATTATAATTAATCCCGTTTACTCCAAATCCTTTATGGGTATATTTTATATTTGCAAATATTCCATTATTAGAAAATTGTTTTAAATTACGTGTGTCGTATGTATATTGTAATTTTAAATATGGAATTCGATCGACAGAAGTTTTTGATGCGGATACACCTTTTAAATTTGCTCTCGGAGCCTTTAAATATTGGAATCCGGCTAAAAAATTAAACTCATTAAATAAATTGATCCGTTTACCCAAGCCGATAAATCCATTAAATATTTTGTACTCAAAATCGTTCCCAACCATTAATTCTGCTATCTTACTTTTATTCATCAAAGATTTATAAAATAAACCCGCGCTAAAACTAATATTCACACTCCGAATCAAAACAGGATTAAAATAAGAAATACCGTATTGAGGATCATATCCTAAAGATATTAATCCTGTTATCGTTTCGTTTCTCCCTCTAAAATTTTTCCAATCGAAAAGCATTCCATAAGAAGCTTTATGCCAAGAGCCTTGTTGGAGCATTAAAAAAGGCAGCGGATAGATATACCAGCTTTCATCCACTATAATATTTATAATATTTTTTCCGTTAGATATTTGCGGAACTATAGACACTTTATTGAATATTCTTAAACTAAAAATTCGTTCTTTATTGTAAATTAACATTTTTTGATTAACCGTATCGCCTATCCCAAAAGTTAATTCTCTTAAAATAATAAAATTCTTAGTTGTTTTATTCCCTCGAATTGCTATAGAATCTACTACAAACGGAAGCAAATTTTTTGATTTTGATATATTAAGACTTTGGCCAAAATTACTATTTAAGAAAAGGAAAAATAGTATTAAAAATATAAAAATATTATTGTGAATTTTCATTTATATCAATATTATTTTGAAACTAATAAAATAATCCAAGAGGCTTGACAGACTAAAATTGCCGGATGAAAAGATAATATCTTTAATCTTTCAGTATCAATTGTAAATTATTAATAAAATATTTTTGTTATGAAAACAAGGCGGAAAAATTATTTTTTATCAAAAACAATTTCTATGTTCAATTTTAATACAATAATCTTGAATTGTTGTAATTCCCGCTTTAATAACCTGTTTTACGGCTTCATCATTTCTAATACCAAGTTGGAGCCACAATGTTTTCGGGTGTACTTTGAGAATATCGGGAATCAAATCCGGAATATTTTCCGACTTTCGAAACACATCTACAATATCTATTTCAAAAGGAATATCCGACAAACTATTGTATATTTCGATACCCTCAATTTTTTCAATTAGAGGATTCACTCCAACAACTTTATAGCCGTTATTGATCAAATAATCCGCAATGTCCCTACTTGGTCTATTCGGATTATGAGAAATACCAACTACAGCAACTGTTTTGGATTCTTTTAATATTTCGCAAAAGTTTTTATTCATAGTTTATTTTTTATTACTTTATAGTTTTCTAATGCGGCAAAGAACAAACAAGATGTCTATCGCCGTAAGCATTATCAATTCTTGCTGCTGCCGGCCAAAATTTATTTTCTTTTACCCAATCATTCGGGAAAACAGCTTTCCGGCGCGAATAACCGTGCGTCCAGTTTTCAGTAGCTAAATCTTCAGCAATATGCGGTGAATTTTTTAATACATTATCTTCCATATCCATAGTTCCATTTTCAATTTCTTCAATTTCCTTTTTTATACTGATCATAGCAGAGCAAAATCGGTCCAATTCTTCTTTAGGTTCACTTTCGGTTGGTTCAACCATCAAAGTACCGTGAACCGGGAACGAAACAGTTGGCGCATGAAAACCGTAATCCATCAATCTTTTAGCTACATCTTCCGCTTCTACGTTAGCGCTCTTTTTGAAATTACGAAAATCGAAAATTAACTCGTGCCCCACAAATCCATTATAACCGGTATAAACCACATTAAAATAGGGAGAAAGTTTCTTTTGTAAATAATTTGCATTTAATATTGCTACTGCGGTACTCATTTTCAAACCTTCTGTACCCATCAATTTAATATAGGAATACGAAATAGGAAGAATATTTGCACTGCCGAACGGCGAAGCAGTTACGGCACTTATTCCGCTATTTCTATTAAAACTAACTACAGGATGACTTGGTAAATATGGTATCAAATGATCTGCAACGGCAATTGGTCCAACTCCGGGTCCGCCCCC
>CAZXJG010000151.1:0-7993 GCA_964640985.1 uncultured Melioribacteraceae bacterium
ATAAAAAATATTTTGAAATTGCGAAACAGCGGGTTGAAAAAGAAAAATTTGAAAATTCCATTCTTGCAATTAACGGCTCATCAAAAAATTTGAGAGAACTTTTGTCTGAACATTTTAAAACAGCAGAGAAATTTGATTTCGTAATTACTTCGCCTCCATATTGGAATCAACTTAAACGAAATTCAATCAGACAGAAACAGCGGGTTGAAAATAACCTGGATACGAAATATTCGAACGACGAAAATGATATAGGCAATATTGACAATTATAATGAATTTATAGAAAAGCAAGCGGAGATTTTTGATGTGGTTTTTGATGCGACAAAAGAAAAAGGTTATTTGGTAATTATTACCAACAATGTTTTTTTTAATGGAAAATTATTTCCTCTTGCTTTCGATACTGCAATTTCATTAACAAAAAGAAAAAGTAAAAGCTGGGTATTAAAGGATGAAAAAATTTGGCTTCAAAACGATAAATCTTTAATTGCCTTAGGCATAAATAATGCATGGGTAGGTAATAGACATCATCAATATTGTTTGATTTTCAGAAAGGGAAAATGATAAAAGGACAAAACATATTTACCGTAAGTGAAATTACGGGACAAATAAAAATGCTGCTCGAAGAAGGTTTTGCGGCAGTTACAATAATAGGAGAAATATCAAATTTTAAATCTCACATTTCGGGGCATTGGTATTTTACACTTAAAGACAATACCGCTCAAATAAGCTGCACAATGTGGCGTGGGTTAAATAAATACGTATTTTTTACCCCGACAGACGGAATGAAAATAATTGCAAAAGGCAGAATAACAGTATACCCACCGCGTGGCAATTACCAATTGGAAGTTCGTTCTATGAAACCTGCCGGCGAAGGGGAACTGCAAGCAGCCTTCGAAAAATTAAAGCATAAATTAAACGCCGAAGGTCTGTTTGATGAAAAATATAAAAAACCTATTCCAAAATTCCCTGGGAAAATCGGTATTGTTACGGCTATTGGCGGTGCTGCTTTACGCGATATGATTTCAACTGCAAAGCGCAGATTCCCGATTGTTGAACTATTTATTGCTCCGGCAAAAGTTCAAGGAGAAGGCGCAGCTTCAGAAATTGCCGCTTCCATAAAACAATTAAATAAACGGGATGATATCGATATAATAATAGTGGGACGAGGGGGTGGTTCATTGGAAGACCTCTGGGCTTTTAACGAAGAAGAAACCGCCCGTGCAATTTTTGAATCTAAAATACCTATAATTAGCGGCGTTGGACATGAGATCGATTTCTCAATTTCCGATTTTACAGCGGATATTCGTGCAGCTACACCTACGGCTGCAATGGAATTGGCTACACCTGATAAAGAGGAAATTTTTGCCTTTATTTCCGATTTTTCTTATAATGCTACAAATAATATTACTAAGATTATAGATAATCATAAAAATCAAGTTAATCATATTATTACTGCTTACGGATTTAAAACACCTCAAAATTTGGTTAAAAATAAATCCCAGTTTTTAGATAATTTGATATATAAACTTGAAAAAAATATCGAAAGGAAATTGCAATTTGATAAAAATAGAATCAATTTACTTGCAAAATCTATTGAAGCTTATGATAAGGAAAAGATATTGAAAAAAGGTTTCACTTTAATAAAACAGAAAAATAAATTCGTTTCCCGTGCTGCTAAATTAAATCATTCTGAAAAATATTTTATTAAATTTTATGATGGAGATATTGAGGTAAATAAAAATGAGTAAGACAAAAGAAATGTCGTTTGAAAAATCTTTAATACGCCTGCAGGAAATTTCCGATATGTTGGAAAATCAAGAAATAGATTTGGATGAATCACTTAAACTTTATGAAGAAGGAATTAAATTATCCCAAAATTGCTTTACACTTTTGAAAAAAGCGGAATTAAAAGTAACCGAGCTGAAAAAACAGCTTGAAACGGAAATAAACAAAGACTTAGATCAAAACGAATTGGATTTTTAACAAAAAGGTAAACTTAGATGGTTGACTACACTAAATATCAAATATTAAACAATATTAATTCTCCGCAGGACATTAAAGATTTTAATCTTCATCAATTAAAACTACTTTGTTCTGAAATTAGAGAATATATGATTGATGTAATATCTCAAGTTGGCGGACACTTTGCAAGCGGCTTAGGCGCAGTAGAAATAACCGTTGCACTGCATAAAGTATTTAACACGCCGAAAGACAAAATAGTTTTTGATACCGGACACCAGGCTTATCCACACAAAATACTTACCGGCAGAAGAGAACAACTTCAAACAATTAGACAATTACATGGTATAAGCGGATTTTTAAAACGGACGGAAAGCCAATATGATGCCTTTGGTGCCGGACATGCTTCAACATCAATTTCCGCCGCACTTGGAATGGCGGTAGCGCGCGATGAACGTGGTGAAAACCACAAAGTGATTGCCGTAATTGGTGATGGTGCAATGACCGGAGGTTTGGCTTATGAAGCGTTAAATAATTCCGGTTTAATTGGAACCGATATTATTGTTGTACTAAATGATAACAACATGTCTATCGCACCGAATATGTGGCAATTGTCAAATTACTTTAATGAATTGATTTCTCACCCGGGATATAATAAATTCAAAGGTGCGATGTGGGACCTTACGGGTAAATTGGATAATTTTGGTGATAGAATAAGGAAAGCCGCTTCGAGGGTTGAATCGGGAATTAAATCGGTTTTTACCCCCGGAATGTTATTCGAGGCACTTGGATTTAGATATTTTGGTCCAATTAATGGACACAATGTGGCAAAACTCATTAAAATTTTTGAACAGATCAAACTTCTCAAAGGTCCTATACTTGTTCATACAATAACCGAAAAAGGAAAGGGTTATGAACCTGCCGAAGAAAATAGGATTAAATTTCACGGAATGTCGCCATTCGACAAAATAACCGGAGAAGTTATTAAAAACGGTAACGGTATACCTTCTTACACATCCATTTTTGGGAATACATTAGTAGAACTTGTTAAAAGCAATCATAAAATCGTTGGTGTTACCGCCGCTATGCCAGATGGAACGGGATTAAATTTGTTACAAAAAGAATATCCTAAAAATTATTTTGATGTTGGAATTGCAGAAGCACACGCAGTTACTTTTTCTGCGGGATTGGCAACCGAAGGTATTATTCCTGTAGTTTCAATTTATTCTACATTTCTGCAAAGAGCTTTCGATCAAATAATTCACGATGTGGCACTTCAAAAACTACACGTGGTTTTTGCCTTGGATAGAGCGGGATTAGTCGGCGCAGATGGTCCTACACACCATGGCGCTTTCGATTTAACTTATCTTAGGATGATTCCCAACATGGTAATAATGGCTCCTAAAGACGAATCGGAATTAAGAGATATGCTTTATACGGCAATTTATTATGAAGAAGGACCAATTGCTCTACGTTACCCCCGCGGTTCGGGATGCGGCGTCAAATTAAAAGACAATTTCGATAAAATTCCAATCGGTAAAGGCGAAATTCTTAAAAAAGGAGAAAACACGGTTTTGCTTGCTGTTGGTAAAATGGTCGATTATTCGTTACAGGCTGCTGAAAAATTGGAAGATATTGATATTAGTACCGAGGTAATTAATATGAGATTTATCAAACCGCTCGATACCGGATTACTCGATTATGCCGCCGGTAAATTTTCTAATATTATTATATTAGAAGAAAATACCGTTACAGGTGGTTTCGGCAGTGGAGTACTTGAATACTTCGCAGAAAAAAATTATAAAAATGATATATTAAGAATTGGATTACCTGATAAATTTGTTGAGCATGGCACACAACAACAACTGCATCATTTATTGGGAATTGACCCTAACGGTATAGTTAAAAAAGTAAAATTATTTTCGGAAAGCAAAGGACTGCATAAGGAAATAACTATTTGATGGGTAAAACAGACATAGCGGTAATTGGACTTGGCGGCATTGCACAAATAGTTCATCTGCCGATTTTAACAAAATTAAATATGGTTAATTTAAAAGCCGTTGCCGAAGTAGATAAAAACCGTCTTAATACTATTGCGGCAAAATATGATATAAAAAATAAGTATTCTGATTATTGTGAACTTCTAGAAAAAGAAAAAATTGATGCGGTAATTATTTCTACACCAACCAATACTCATCATCAAATTGCAATAGATTGCTTAAACGCCGGGAAAGATATTTTAATTGAAAAACCGGCGGCAATTTCGTCGACACAAATTCAAGAAATTATTGATAGGGCAAAAAAAAATAAACGAAAAGTAATGGTTGGTATGAATTTAAGGTTCAAACCTGATGTTATGTTGCTGAAAAGTTTAGTTAAAGGCGGTGAACTTGGAAATCCGTTTTATGTTCGCTGCGGATGGGTTCGTAAAAAAAGCAGTGAACATAACTGGATTATGCAAAAAAAGTATTCAGGCGGCGGTGTTATTGCCGATTTGGGAATAGTACTTTTAGATCTTGCCGTTTGGCTGCTTGATTTTCCCAAAATAAAAAGTGTTTCCGTTCAAACTTATAACAACGAAACAAAAGAAGTGGAAGACTCTGCTGTTGGGCTAATACGTTTAAATAATTCTTCTGTAATCAACTTTGAAATAAGCTGGTCGTTTCATTCCGAAAAAGATAATTTTTATCTTGATGTTTTCGGCACTCAAGGTACGGCTCATTTAAATCCTTTGAAAGCATACAAAAAAGTTGGCGGTTCAAAAATAGATTATGCATTTGATGTACAAAGCAAAAACTTAAAAAATCTTTTCAAAAAATCCTACGAAAATGAGTTGAAACATTTTATCGGTTCTGTTAGAAATAACGTTAAACTTACTTCATCTATTGAAGAAGCAATGCAGAGAACAATTCTTTTAAAAGGGATTTATAAATCCGCCCAGTTAGGTAAAGAAATCCGGTTATAAAAAATCCTTTAATTTATGAGTCGAATCTTATGCTTGGTTATTAAACATTTTTTAAAATCATCTTTCTTATCAAAAAATTTTTATAGCATACCTGCTCTTTTCCTGAAAAACCACTCGAAGCTTAATAACAATATGATAATAATAAGCAGCCATTTATTAGACCATAACACAATTTCCGCTTTTTTTATAACAACTGCTTTATTACTTGTTTCAATTTTTTTTAATTGTTCAATTAATCCGTTTGTATTACCAATATCATAATAACGCCCGCCGCTTAAATCTGAAAGTAATTGTAAAAAATTTTTATCCATCTTCGTGTCTATGTTTTCCACATTAACATTTTTGATTAAAAATTCACCTTTATTTTTCCCCAAAGTTCCGGCACTATTTTTTGCAATCCCAAAAAAGGAGAACTTGCCGGTTAGATTTGTCTGAAATTCGCCCTCGTATAAACCGTTTCCTTTCGAATTAAGTTCAATTTTAAATCGATTTTTCTTGTTGTTTATATTAATGGTAACCGATGCATTATCAACCGGGTTGGAAACCTGGTTGTAAACTTCGGCAAAAAACGTAACATTTTCACCCTGCGAAAACACTTTTTTTGAAGTACGTATTTGCACTAACTTCCTATTGTTATTGGTGTTTAACCATTTTACAGCAGTAGAAAAAAATTGGTCGAATAAGTTAGAATAATTATTTGTCGTTTGAAGCTTCCATTTCCAAATATCCTCGGCTAAAATTGCAATGGAACGGCTTTGCCCAATATTTCTTGTTAAAATTAAAGGTCGATTAGTAACGATATTTCCTATTTTAGCTTTGACTAATATTTTACTTCCCGGTTTGGCTTTAAAATTATTATCAACAAAAACAGGGGGAAGATTATTCCACACTCCAATATAATTTGCAGCGTTGTTCTTTAATAACGGATTGTTAAGTTCCACCGCTTTAGGTTGAACATCTATTGGATTTATAGAATTTACATTAAAAGTAAATCCCAATACTTCACCGAATTTTTTGAGATTTTTGTAACTAACTGTATGCGAAGGAATAAATAAATAGGGTACGTATTTATTTTTAATTAAAGATAAAATATCCGACATTAACCTTTTAGAACTGTTTGCTGCCGGATAGCCAATCATTACCAAAATTTTAGTACCGGTTAAAAGCTTCTGCGGATTTCTCGTTTCCAAATATTTGTTTCTATTAATTTGAGTTAATGTTTTAAGTTCAATATCAGAGTCTTGTAATAAACTGTTTTTTACAAATGATAAATCTGCACTTGGAGCTCCGGCAACAATTAATATTTTGATTTTGCTATTAAGAACTTTGACAAATATGGTTTTTCTGTTATTTGCAAATGTAACCTCACCCGGTGTTTGAGTAACCGACGCCGTTAAATATTTCCCACCGGGTTTTTGAGGAGTGTAAGAAAAATCTACTGAATTTACACCATCAGCATTTAAAGAAATATTTTTACTTTGAATGAATTTTCCTCGTTTCATCAACGTAACTATAACATTTCGATTTGCAAACCCTTTGTTCAAAATAGTTACAATAATAGTAGTAGGTTTTTGTGAATAAAGTATTTTATTGTAAAAAATTTTTGATATTTTAATATCTCTATAAATAGTTGAATCGCCGACTCCAACAGTAAAAATTTTCACATTATCTTTTTCAGCATTTTCTACAGGCGAGTAACCGCTTGTTAAAATGCCGTCGCTTATTATAACCGCAGAAGCGATGTTTCTATCTGTATTTTCCAATGTATCGAAAATTGAAGAGAAATTTGTCAGCGGTTCATTAAATTTTAAACTGTCTATTTCCCGTTTCGGTTCATGTTTTATTCCCTTGCCGAAATTGTAAATTATTGCAGAGCTGCCTAATTGATTGCTTATCTTTTTTGCCAGCTTTTTAATGGAAGAACTTCTTTTTACGCTGTCTTTGAAAGAAATTGACTTTGAATTATCTATAAAAATATAACTAAAAGGTTTTGTGATTTTTTTATAACTAAGTGTAACCACAGGCTCAAAAATTGCAAGTATAATTAAAAATAATGCTAATATTCTTAAAGAGATAAAAAATATTTTCTGCAAATTAGAAATACGGGGTATTGTGATTCTGTAAATATAAAAAGTAAAAATAATTAAAACAATTATGAAAGGAATTAAATAAACCTCGTTAAAAGCAAATGAAATATTTATTTTAAGAAGATTTGACATTAAATTTTAAAAATTATTTTTTCAATTCCAGACTTATACTCTTCTCTACATTCCAAGATTTCATTGCTTCAAAAGTTTCATAATCCGTAAGGTCAAAATGTATTGGTGTAATTGCAACATAATTATTATCAATTGCATTTTGATCAAAATCTAAACCTTCATCAGGTTTAACCAATTTTCCTGTAAGCCAATAATATTTTTTACCGTAGGGATCAATTCGTTCTTCATAAATATCATCCCATTTGGCTTTACTCTGTTTGGTTAATAATATACCCGCAATTTCTTCTTCGGGTAAATCCGGCACGTTCACATTCAAACAAGTTCCGGTATCTAAACCATTTTCCAAAACTTTATGAACCAACAATTTGGCAATTTTACTTGCATATACAAAATTTTTGGGGTGATGATTAGTTACGGAAATGGCAATTGCCGGAATATCCATTATTGCAGATTCCCTTGCTGCCGAAACAGTACCGGAATAAATTATATTGACCGCAGTATTTGAACCGTGGTTAATACCTGAAACAACAATATCAGGAGGCGAATTAAGAATATTTCTTATGCCGATTTTTATACAATCTGCCGGAGTTCCATCAACAGAATAGCCGAAAAAATCTCTGTTTTTATAATATTTACTAACACGAAGCGGCATTTTCATAGTAATAGCATGACCAACTGCACTTTGCTCGGTTACCGGCGCCACAACCGTTACATCGCCAATTTCCTTAAGCGCATTTGCTAAAACATAAATTCCTAACGAATCTATACCGTCATCGTTACTTATTAAAATTTTCAATTTATCCTCAATTCTTACTTAAAATACGAAAGTTATTTAGTCGATATTTTAAAAG
>CAZXJG010000152.1:0-7944 GCA_964640985.1 uncultured Melioribacteraceae bacterium
CCCACACTAAAAAGCCTTGTGAACAAATAATTTGCAGGGCATTTTAATTTTAAAGGTTTATTGATAAAAGCGGCATTTATTTTTATGGAAGGATTTTTTGTATATATAATCGAATCTGAATCGGGGAAAAAATATATTGGACAAACCAATAATCTTCAAGACAGATTAAAGCGGCATAATTCCGACAGATCCACATATACAAAAAGTAAAGGGCCGTGGGAACTTGTTATTTCCGTCAAAGTAAATTCCCGTTCAGAAGCTGTAAGACTCGAATCTAAATTAAAGAAAATGAAAAACTCTAAAAAAGCAATTGCATATTTGAGAAGGTTGGTTCAGAGCATCCCGACTGTCAAGTCGGGAGGGTCATAGGTTCGAATCCTATAGCTCCCACACTAAAAAGCCTTGTGAACAAATAATTTGCAGGGCATTTTAATTTTAAAGAAAACAAGCATATCGGATTATAACATTTCCCATATGAAGTCTAAAGAAAAATGGAATTGAAATTAAGTGTTTGGTTATGAGATAGACTAAAATGTAAAGAACTTTTTTCGATTATTATTGTAGAATCAATATAAAAATTTATTCATTTATTAATAAAATGTTTATATATTATTAGTCATAATTTTTGGGGACTAAGGATGTTAGATAAAGAATTTCAATATTACCTTGATCATCAGGAAGAATTAGTAAAAGAATATGATGGTAAGTATATTGTAATTATTGGTGAAAAAGTAGTTGGAAGTTATGATTCTGAATTAGAAGCTTATGAATCTTCTAAGAAGAAATACGAGCTTGGTACTTTCTTAATTCAACATGTTTCCCCAGGAGATGATAACTACACACAGACATATCATTCAAGAGTATCTTTTACTTAGAGATGCCAAGTAATCGGGGGGACCATATTGATGCATTTACTTCTAAGAGTAATGGAAGAGTTAGAGAATTAATTACCCCCATTGGTCTTTCCGAAGCTTATACACTTGGGGAAGAAGCTCCAAAACCTCAAATTCATAACATGAAAGCTTTATGGGACACGGGCGCTACTAATTGTGTTATTACCAAAAAGGTTGCAACTCAATTAAATTTAGCCCCTGTATCCAAAGCGATTGTACATGGCGTTGATGGACCAAGTAAACAAAATGTTTATCTTGTAAATATTTACTTACCTAATCGATACGTTTCATTTATCCTTTTTGAGTGTTAAAATTTTGTAAATTAAAACATGAAATTTTTTAGTACAAACAAAACTAACAGGAATGTTTCCTTTAGAACCGCAGTAATGAAGGGGCTTGCTGAAGACGGCGGATTATTTATGCCGGAGTTTTTGCCGGAATTTGATCAATCGTTTTTCGAAAATATTACGGATTATACCTTTCAAGAAATTGCGTATAAAGTTGCACATTTGTTTACCGGTCAAGAAATCCCAAATTCCAAACTAAAAGATATAATTGACGAATCTATTAATTTTCCTGCCGATGTAAAAATACTATCGGATAATATGGGGGTACTTGAACTTTTTTATGGGCCTACACTTGCTTTCAAGGATTTCGGCGCAAGATTTATGGCGAGGGTAATAAGTTATTTCCTTGAATCGGAAAATAAAGAATTAAATATTTTGGTTGCTACATCAGGTGATACCGGAAGTGCCGTTGCAAACGGATTTTATAAAATACCCGGAATAAATGTTTTTGTGTTGTATCCTAGTAAAAAAATTAGTGAAATTCAGGAAAAACAGATTACTACACTTAATAAAAATATAAAGGCATTGGAAATTAGAGGTACTTTTGATGATTGCCAAAGATTGGTTAAACGAGCGTTTGTCGACAAAGCTTTGGGCAAAGTGAAAAAATTAAGCTCGGCAAATTCAATAAATATCGCAAGACTAATTCCGCAAATGTTCTATTATTTTGAATCGTATAAACAAGTAAAAAAAGAAACGGATAAAATCGTTTATTCAGTGCCGTCGGGTAATTTAGGCAATTTAACAGCCGGTTTGTTTGCATCTAAAATGGGGCTGCCGGTTTATAAATTTATTGCAGCAACAAATTCCAATAATGTTTTTACAAATTATATTGAGTCCGGGAAATTTATTCCGCGTCCCTCGGTTCAAACATATTCAAATGCAATGGATGTCGGCAACCCTAGTAACCTGGCAAGAATAAACTCGTTATTTGATTCTGATATTTTCGCAATTTCTAAAGTAATTTTTTCGAAAAGTTTTGATGATAATGATACTTTAGAAGGGATTAGGGAAATCTATAATAAATATAAATACATAATGGACCCGCACGGTTCGGTTGCTTATTTAGCAATGAAAAAATTCTTTTCAGAAAATAAGCTTGAAAACTTTTTCGGTGTTGTATTGGAAACGGCACATTATTCTAAATTTGAGAAAATCGTAAGAAAAGCAGTTCATTGTGAACTTGAAATGCCGGATCGTCTTAAAAATTGTCTTTCAAAACAAAAGCATTCAATAAAGCTCTCGAATGATTTTGAATCGTTCAAAAGGTATTTATTATCGTAAAAGCTTAAACTCGGTTGCTATAAAATGGATGAATTTAAAAAGTTGATATCAGAAATTTTACAGTAACCTTTACTACTTGTAGTCTATTATGCTCTCTTTATTTCGGACAGCAGTAAAATATTTTAAAAGGATATAAAATTATTCGAGAGTGAATATTAAGAAAATTAAGCGGTACCATTTGGCACCGCCTGAATAATGCAGTGAATTATTTAACTTTTAGTTCCGTTACTTTAGCTTCGAAACCGATTTGTTTATGAGTGCCGTCGCAGAAAGGTTGGTTTGTCGAATGACCGCAGCGGCAGAGTGCTATCATTTTACTATCGAGTTTTTCTTCAGTACCGTCTTTTGTTAAGGTAGCTTCGGTAACCTCGATTAAATAGGGACCGTTTAGTGATGCTGTTATCTTCAAGATATACCTCCTGATTTATATTGTTATTTATTACTTGCGCTGAGAATTATTTCAACGTTTAATTCCCGTTTGAAAATTTATTTCGGTTATAATTACAGTTCTATAATCTGATAACTTTTCCGGATTAATGTAACAATGCTCGTATGTACTTTTTGAGCCGGTTTTAGCGGAATTTAAAAAGCTTTCGTTATTTTTATCCTCATATTTTCTTAAACTCAAGTACATAATCAATTTCGTAAATGTCCCAACTTCGGACAAAAGTAAATCCGTTAGTTGTTAACTTGTGTGTTACTTCCTGAATTGTAACTCTGTGTTCCAGCGGAGGGCCGAAATCCATTTCCTCGTATTTCCAATCGATAATAAAAGCATGTCCTTTTAATTTTAAAATTCTGTTTAGTTCTTTGACAACTTTAGTCCTCTCCTGAAGTTCGTGAAAAACATTCACGAGCAGAACTTTGTCTACAGAATCATCCTCAAGTGAAATGACAACGCCATCGGATTTAATATACTCGATATTTTTAAGTTTTTGTTCTTCTGCTCTTCTTTTACAAATTCCGAGCATCTCATTATTGATATCAATTGCAAAAACTTTATTAACCTTTTGAGCAAGCGGCAATGTAAAAAATCCAGGGCCGCATCCAATATCCGCCCAAATTTCGTGTTTATTGGGTTCGGCTATTTCGAAAAATTTCTTACGGTCTTGCCTCTGTTCGCGTTCTTCGCTAACAAGCTTTTTCCATTTTGATGCAGAAAATATTTTATTGTTCACTTTTCGCCTCACATAGTTGTCAGTTCTAAAAATAATTCGTTTTTTGTTTTGCCTTTAATTTTTTCTTCGACCGTCTTTTTAAAATCCTTCAGTGCTTCAGCCGAAATGTTTCTTTCTTCGGCAATCATATTAAAATAATCGTCAATCTGTTCTTGACGAATCCCGTCCCATGCGGCAAATATAAGTATATGCGAGCACTCAACAAATTGCGGTTGATTATTAGCAATCGGTTGAATTTTCTTTTTCGTTTCCGCATCCTCAATTATTATCACAGTATAAGGCTGTAATCCGTATGAGGATGGTGCCAATCTTATTGCCTCTAATATTATTTCGATTTTTTCTTTCCGTACTTTTTTACCGTTCATTCTTTTTGTGGCATAACGCCAGTTCAATACTTCCAATAAATCCATTTACTTATCCTTCCTTTTTATGAAATTTGCTTCATAGATATATTTACCTATATCTATATAATAATGCAAAAAAAATTATTTTGAAACTTCCGTCAATCCTTTAATAAACATTTTTAGTGTTTTCTGATTAATAGAAAAATATCCCCATTGGCCATCACGGCGTACATTAACTAATTCGCTCTCGGTCAGTAGTTTCAAATGGTGCGAAATTGTCGGTTGTGAAAGAGGAAACATTTCTGTTATTTTTTTACAAACAATCTCATCGTTGTCGGCTATTGTTTTAAAAATCTTGTACCTGTTTTCATCAGCCAAAGCCTTGAAAATTTTTACGATTTTTTTAATGTCCGTATCCTTCATTTTAACTTTTTTTCTATAGCCTTATTTATATATCGAAATATATCTATATAATTTTTTAATGTCAATAATTAAAATAGTACTTAGTAATAAAAACTAATAAAACACTGGGTTTAATTGCATAACTTCCAAGTTGCCATTTATTCTCATGATTATTGAATGGTATATCAGCCGCGATCGTCCACGAAGAAGTTGCCCCTTAATTCAAACCGGCTAACTATAAACCCCAAACCACTGTTAATAACTATTCCTGGAGCAATCCCGCTTTTTTTTACTTTTAAACATTGAAATACCAAATGAATTAATTAATACTATGCTAACACTGGTAACCATTGCAGCCATTGCCCAAATGGGATGAACTATACCAGTAACGGATAGAGGGACACCCACTCCATTAAAAATAAAAGCAAGGGTGAGATTCTGAACCGTTTTTTTATACGAGCTTTTACCTATATAATAAACAGCCGGAATTGACATTAGACGGTTGCCCATTATTATAATATCAGCCGATTCAATTGCAATATCCGTCCCTGTACCGATAGCTATCCCAACATCAGCCTGCATTAAAGCAGGTGCATCGTTAATACCGTCGCCTACCATAATTACTTTATAATCCGGTCCTTGTAATTGTCTTATCTTATGTAATTTTTTATCCGGTAAAACTTCAGCTTTAACCTTTTCAATACCTATTTGTCCGGCAATAGAAAGGGCGGTTTGTTTATTATCCCCCGTAATCATTATAGGTTCTAAGCCTGCATTTTTTAATTCTTTAATTGCATCTTTAGCGTCTTCTTTTATCGTATCTGCTATGGCAAATATTCCAATTAATTTTGTATTCTCAGAGATACCGGTTACAGTCTTGGAGTTTTCTTTCATTTTTTCAGATATCTGCCGGATATTATCTAATATTTTAACATTTTTACTTTCGAGGAAATTTAAACTACCGACAAGAATTTCATCGTGTTCTATAAAAGCTTTAACTCCTTTTCCCGGATGAGACTCGAAATTTTTTACCCGATTGAGAGACAAATTATTTTTATCTGCACAATTGACAATTGCTTCAGCTAAAGGATGTTCGGAAAGGTATTCGGCAGAGGCAGCGGCAATAATTATATGATTTTTATCAGTACCGTCTACCGGTATAATATCTGTAACTTCCGGTTTCCCTTTTGTTAATGTCCCCGTTTTATCAAAGACGATTACCCCGGCATCTTTTAATGCCTGAAACGCGATACTAGACCTGATTAAAATTCCTTTTTCCGCGGCTTTCCCTCCGCCGTAAATCATAGCCAAGGGAGTTGCCATACCCAAAGCACAAGGATAACCCATTACAAAGACAGCTAAAGCGGCAAAAATTCCTCTGACTATATCTATTTGTCCTGTAAACAGAAAATCTCCGGCAGTCCATATAAGAATACTTAATCCTGAAAAAAATAATACGCCCGGTACATAATATTTTAATATTTTGTCAACCAATAAAATAATACCCGGTTTTAATGCTCTTGCTTCTTCAATTGAATGTGTTACTTTTTGAAGGAAGCTTTCTTCACCTAAATGAGTTACTTTAACAATCATTGTACCGGATTTATTTATTGAGCCGCCGATAACCTCATCGCCGGTTTTCTTTTCAACCGGCATTGATTCGCCTGTTACAATGCTTTCGTCAACGCTTGAACTACCTTCAACCACTTTCCCGTCTACAGGAATGTTTTCACCGGGGCGGACCCGTATTAAATCGTTAATATTTAATTTTTCTACCGGAATTTCCTCCTCTTTATCATTTCTTAAAACTTTTGCAGTAGATGGTTGCAGCTTCAAAAGATTATTTACCGATTGAGAAGCTTTTGTTCTTACTTTTAATGAGGTAAAATCGGATAGAATATGATAAGTTGTTATAAAGACCGAAACGGCAAAAAATTCTATCCCCGGGAATTGTTTACTAAAAAATCCGATTGTTCCACCTATCAACCCTGAGAAAGCACCACACTCTAATAATACATGCTGATTTAGAATACCTCTGCGCAGTGATTGAAAAGCCATTTTTAGAATAAATAACCCCGGTCCAAAAACCGTTGCTATAGATAATATAATCATTATCCAAACAAACCAGATTTGTGTAAACCCAAGCCACATTGCAGACATAATTAATAATGCCGCAGCGGTGAAAAAAGCGGCAAAAATAAGTTTTGAACGTTTTAGTTTTATTTCCTGTTCTTGTTCTTCAAAAGCCTTTAATTTATCAGAGTTGCGTATGGTATAGCCTAATTGCTTAATGGTGTTCTTTATATTATTTGGTGTTAATTTCTCCGGTTCATATTCAACCAAAATTTCATTGTGCGCTAAGCTGATCGTTGCTTTTTTTACACCTTCTTTTTTCCTAAACGCCCTTTCGAGAGTCGATGCACAAAAAGAACAGCTTAACCCTCCCAATTTTAACTGGATTTTTTTTGTCTCTATAATTTCCATTTTTATTTATATCTTCCATCTTGTTTTAGGTTCTCCAATCTTTTTTCAATGTCATTTATCTCCGAAATTATATTTGCTACCTTTTTAATTTCCATTTTAGGAAATTCATTTTGTATAAATTTTATTTTTTCCGCATCCCGGCAATTACCGGGGCAGGCATTAACAACTTTAACGATTTTTAAAGCTAGATTTTTTCTTAGAATATCTTCCAGTAATCCGTGGAATGTTTTTTGAAAATTCCCTTCAATTGCTTTGAACTGAGTGTATATTTCTTCCGCATCTCGTTCATTATCTATCATTTTCTCAATGCCGTCAATCTGACCTTTAATGATGTGAAGCTGTTTCTTTAATTTTTTAGTTTCTTCCATAATTAATACCTCGTATTATTACTCAACTGCAATTTAATACTAGAAGGGTGGTATATGTCAAGTAAAAAAAGATAATTTGTGATATTAAATCACAACATTACAATTTTAACTATGAGAGCAATATAAAAGAATTTTACTTACAAAAAATTGTTTCGAATTCCGATGAAAATTGAAGATTAAAATAAGATTTTTCGATTTTCTTACTATACACTTGTTCAACATCAGAAAAAATATAGAGTTGGGGCAACTGAAAAATTCTATAAAATTCAAGTTAATATTTTCTACTTGACTTCTAATTCATAGTATATTAACTTTTCACCCAATTAAAATTTGTTCTTTTGAAATTGATTTATCAAGAAAGGCAGAGGGAACAGGCCCTATGAAGCCTTAGCAACCCTTCGTGTATACGGAACGGTGCTAAATCCTGCCCCAAACATTGTTTGCGGGAAAGATAAGAATGAGTTTTTATCTTAAAACCTCCTCGGATCTTTTCTGTGGAGGTTTTTTTTATTTAAAAATTGAAAATTTATCATTATAATAAATGGATGCATTATGCCTACAACAAAAAATTACAAATTCGAAACATTGCAATTGCATGCCGGTCAGGAACCGGACCCGGCTACAAATTCGCGAGCAGTGCCGAT
>CAZXJG010000153.1:0-7849 GCA_964640985.1 uncultured Melioribacteraceae bacterium
ACTTTATTTTTTATTTTAATATTTAGTCCGCCGGAGCGTTTTGTCTGCAGCTCAATATAACTGTCGGAGCGTATATTTAAGCCTTGTTTTTCTGTTGATGATTTCGACATACTTTTTTCTCAATTTGTTAATTTTCATTCAAAAAAAATCTAATCGTAAAAATAAAATTACTACAAAAAAACAATATGTCATATTAAAGAAATAAGATGAACTTAAATAATAAATTAATTTTAATAAAAATTGAGTAGTAAAATTTATGTGAAATGAATAATAAAAATAAGAACCCTGATTTGGAAAAAATCCGGGTTCTTATATTAAGAGAAGTGAAATTCTATTAATTAACCAATTCGGTTTTTGATTTTTTTAGGCTTTCTTCTTCAATTTCCTTTGCCAGCATTTCATTAATAGAAGCAGCGGCTTTTCGTCCTTCACCCATTGCAAGTATCACAGTAGCAGCTCCAAGTACAATATCTCCTCCGGCATAAACCCTATCTAACGAGGTTTTTTGTTTTTCGTCAACAATAATATTACCCCACTTATTAGTTTTTAATTGGGGAGTTGTTTTGCTGATTAACGGATTACTGCTGTTACCGATAGCAACAATTACGGTATCAACATTTAGAATAAACTCACTACCCTTTATAGCGATAGGTCTTCTTCTACCCGATTCATCCGGTTCGCCCAATTCATACCGTAAGCATTCAAGAGCTATTACCTTGCTTTCTTTGTTACCTAAAACTCTTTTCGCGTTTTGAAGGAAAAGAAATTCAACACCTTCTTCTTTTGCGTGTGCAACTTCTTCTTTTCTTGCCGGCATTTCCACTTCGGTTCTACGATAAACCACATAAACTTTTTCAGCACCAAGGCGAAGAGCCATACGGGCAGAATCCATAGCAACATTTCCACCGCCAAGTACAGCAACAACGCGTGATTTATACATCGGCGTAACAGCATGTTCCCTATCGAAAGCGTGCATAAGATTTGCACGTGTCAAATATTCATTTGCAGAAAACACTCCGACTAAATTCTCACCTTCAATTCCCATAAAAAGAGGTAAACCTGCACCCGTACCGAGGAATACAGCATCAAAACCGTCTTCTTCAATTAAGTCGGTTAACTTCTTCGTTTTACCAACTACAAAATTAGTTCTAATCTTTACACCCATTTTTGTCAAAGTTTCTATTTCTTGATCAACAATATCGTTAGGTAAACGAAATTCGGGAATACCATAACGCATAACACCGCCCAATTTATGAAACGCTTCAAAAATTGTAACAGAATGTCCTTCACGTCTAACATCGGC
The DNA here is from genome assembly GCA_964640985.1 of uncultured Melioribacteraceae bacterium. Lineage (GTDB taxonomy): Bacteria > Bacteroidota > Ignavibacteria > Ignavibacteriales > Melioribacteraceae > CAZXJG01. The sequence goes on from CAZXJG010000153.1 coordinate 1,304, forward strand.
AGCAGTAACAAGCCCAGCAGGACCGCTGCCTACAATCGCTACTTTTTTGCCTGTTTCAAGTTTAACTTCAGGTATTTGAATTGTGCTTGTATTTCTTTCCCAATCCGAGACAAATCTTTCTAATCTTCCGATAGAAACGGATTTATCAACATTCTTAAATACCTTTCCTATAGCGCAATTCAATTGGCATTGTGTTTCCTGTGGACAAACCCTGCCGCATATTGCAGGAAGTAAACTTGATTTTTTAATAACATTCGAAGCTTCTTGAAATCTTTTATGGGCAACATGGTCTATAAATAAAGGTATATCGATATAAACAGGACAATCGGAAACACAATTTTGGGTTGGGCATTGTATACACCTGTTTGCTTCAATAACAGCTTCCTCCTCGGTATATCCGATTGCAACCTCTTGAAGATTATGTGCTCTTATTTCCGGATCTTGCGAAGGCATTTCTTGTGAAGGAATTTTTATCCTTTCTTTTGTTTTCAGGTTGTCTACTCTTGGAAAATATTCATCAAATAACTTCTGAGCATTTTCTCTTATTTCTTCTAAAGTATGATATGTCATAATACAATTTCCTTAGATTTTGCAATTTTTTGATCAGCTAATTTATCCAAAAAACATTGGTATTTTTCATGTTCAATATCTTTGTAAGAATTTAAACGGGCCATCATATTATCAAAATCAACTAAATGTCCGTTAAATTCTGGACCATCGACACAAACAAATTTAACTTTACCGCCAACATTAACCCTGCAGCCGCCACACATTCCCGTACCGTCTATCATTATAGTATTTAACGATACTTCAGTATAAACACCAAACGGCCGTGTTGTTTCGGCGCAAAATTTCATCATAATCGGCGGTCCGATAACAATTGCCATATCCGGTTTTTCTTTCCTTTCACAAATTTTTCTCAAAGGCTCAGTTACAAGGGCTTTTTGTCCATAGCTGCCGTCATCGGTACACACAATAAATTCATCGGCTATTTCCCTCATTTCATCTTCCATTATAATTAATTCTTTATTTCTTGCCCCTATAATTGTGATAATTTTATTACCTGCTTTTTTTAAAGCTTGGGCTATAGGGTAAAGCGGAGCAATACCAATGCCGCCACCTACACAGACTACTGTTCCAACTTTTTTAACATCGGTAGGGTTACCTAACGGCCCAACAAGTACCGGAATATCTTCCCCTACATTCATAAGTGATAATTCTTTGGTAGTTAAACCGACAACCTGAAATATAATAGTTATCGAACCCTCTTTTGTATCTGCATCTGCAATGGTTAAGGGTATTCTTTCTCCGTAATCTTCGTCTATTTGAAGAATTATGAATTGACCTGCCTTTCTTTCTTCTGCAATTAATTTAGCCTCTAAACGCATTAAAAAAACAGATTCGGAGAGTTGTTTCTTAAATAAAATTTTACTCATAATAAATTCGCTTTGATTTTCAAAAATATTTTTTCATCCGACTTTTAAATCAGACTTTACCATACAAAAATATTAAAATATAAAAATGTATCAAATGAGAATATTTATTATTTGCAAAATATTAAAAAATTTTGTTTTCTAATTGAAATTTGATTTAAAAACAAACATTTTTGTTTGAATTTAAATTGTTTGATCCCTGATTGTTATTCTGCCACCGAGTGTAATAATGGGAAAGTTTGTCTTTAAAACCTTCGAAGTTTCCTATCTGCAGTAAGTGTTTGCTTGTAGGAATGCAACATATAAAAACCTCGAAGTTATTTGAGAATTTTTACTTCAATCTGGTAACAACTTACAACTTTAGGCACTTTAAGTACTCCAAACTTTAAGGCACTTATTGTAAAATGTCCCTCCGCTATTGATGAGCATTCCTCGGCAACCGGGTATGAAGATTCCCGGAATCTCCACAATCAAGTGAACCTTATATTACAGAAAATTTTATTTTTAAAGATTCCGGGAATCTTGATTCGGGATTTTTTTTACTGCCTGCCACAGGCAGGTTGATAACAACGGTATGAACATTGGTCCGAAAGACTAAACTATCTAATCATTATTGCGAAGAGATAACTTTGCATGTTTAAATATTAGTATGATAGCAATTAATATTAAAATTTCCCCAAGGAAAAATAGATACCAATTATAGTAATCAGGTTTATATTGTAAAATTATATTCCGGAAATGCGTGTTCTTTGAAAGTGACCAAAAACTTGAAAGGAAATTTTTTTTAATAATAATCTCGGCATAGTCCCAAATAAAAGTTACAAATATTACAAAAGCACCGATAAAAATTAAGCCCCATTCAAATATTTTTATTTTTATTTTATGCTGTGTTTGAAAATAGATTAAACAAACAGTTAGTAATATCATTGTAAAAGATGAAATTATTGGTGCAAGTACAGGACCAATCCAAGGTAGAGGAATGAGAAATAAAATATCCCAAGTTAAAAAAGAAGGCGGCCAATTTAGAAATAGTTTTAATCCTACATAATAAAAGATATCCCAAATTGCAAAACTGAATAAAAAATATGAGAACTTCTGTAGATAGTTATTCCCTGCAATTAAGCTTATGCTGACAAGCATTATGATTGTGGCAATTTCTCGAAGCCATTCTATTTTAAGCATATCCGGGGAAAGAAGATTCAAAGGGAAGTTAAATCCTCCGGGGTAATATATTTGTCTTATATAAACAACAACAATTGCCTCAAGAAATCCCATCGCCACACTAAAAATACCAAGCAATAAAAAGTTTCGACGAATTTTTGAAAGTTCATTATTCATATATACCGTTTCGCATTTTACCTTCAAATTAAATTTAGAAAAGTTAATTCTAAAAAGTAATTAAAAAGTTTTGGAATAGATAAAATAAAAACGCCGGCTCAAAAGTTAGAATTTTTATGTACCAAGAAAAATCGGCTTTAATTAAAACGGCAATTTAATTATGTAACTAAAATTCAATTCATAACTTTTGAGTCAGCTAAAAAAATTTGCATCAAAAACTCACAGTTTAATTCGAATTATTCTAATACAAAAATATTCTTCTTTTTACTAATTTCTTTTAACACTTTAGGCCATACGGTAACACTAACTTCTCCAAGATGCGCTTTTTTAAGCAACAGCATATAGGTTCTTGATTGTCCGATGCCGCCGCCGATTGTAAGCGGAAGTTTACCGTTTAATATGCCTTGATGATATGAATATTTAAGAAAATCAAGCTGTTTGGACATTTCAAGCTGCATTTTAAGTGTCTTCGCATTAACACGGATGCCCATAGATGTAAGTTCGTGACGACGTTTTGTTACCGGGTTCCACACAAGTATATCGCCATTAAGTCCATGCGTAACTTTACCGTTTTCAGAAGTGGTTTCCGTTATCCAGTCATCATAATCGGCAGCTCTCATTTCATGGGGATAGCCGTCTTTAAGCGGATAGCCTATACCGATAATAAATACAGCAGGATATTTTTTAAGTATTTCCGTTTCCCGTGCTTTACGCGGCAAATCAGGATACATATCGAGAATATCTTCTGCATGCAAAAATGTAAGTTCTTCAGGCAAATTCGGATATTTATCCGTTTTAAGACGAGGGAAAAGTTCCTGGACAAATGTTTCGGCACCTTTAATAACTTTCCATATTTTTTTAACAATTTCTTGAAGAAAATCAAGATTTCGCTGGTCGTTTACTATAATTCGCTCCCAGTCCCATTGATCAACATACGCACTGTGATCATGATCAAGGAAATAATCTTTTCGTACAGCTCGCATATCGGTACAAATTCCTTTACCAATTTCGCAGCCGAATTCATTTAGTGCAAATCTTTTCCATTTTGTAGCGGCTTGAACAACCGAAGCTCTAATCGGTTTATCAAGCCCCAAACCGCACGGAAACTCTACCGGTGTACGTGAACCATCGCGATCTAACATGTCGTTAATTCCGCTTTCAACATCAACTATGAGAGGACAGGTAACCATCATCAAGTTGAGTTCTTTACATAAATTTTCTTCGATATAATTTTTTACGGAGAAAATAGCACGTTGAGTTTCTTTGGGGGTTAGCAATGAATTATAATCTTGAGGAAGAATCTTTTCTACCTCTTCGTAAGTACTAATACCTGGACCTGCCAGGTCTGCTTTCTTATCTGCCATAATCGTGCCTCCTGAATTAATGATATTTTCATTAAAAATTAGGTGTTTCTGCAGATAACTTTTAACACGTGTTACTCTGTTAAAATATTAGATACAAAGGAAACACGCTAATTGATGGAAATTTATTCATTATAAAATTAAATATCCACCTTCTTAGAAAAAGAATTTCTTGTACAAATAAATAATCGCTGCAATTATTAGCTTCATCGAAGAGTAAGAATACATTTTTTTAGTTTTACAAAAGAATAAGTAATTTTGAATTTCGCTATCAGTTACTTGCGTAGTTTGTAAATTCTTAATGTATTCCAAAAACAACTTCAGTGCAAACAAGTAATTCCTAATAACCTGCTCAGAATAATTTTCAATCTTAAACTGCTTGTTAAATATTTCCAAAATTTCTTGCTTCTTCATATATAATAAACTAACTTGCTCAATAAATGAATGATAATACAACATATAGGTCCGCTATACGCAATACGTGTAGCAGGATGTTGTGTGCAATGCTAACAAAAGACAAATTCATATCTAAATGACAAAAGAAGAATTAATAATATCTCAAAAGGAAGAAAGAGGGAAAATTCTTCAATCTATACTTGATTCTAAGGAACAGAAGAAAATAATTGTTGCTGGAGCGGGAACAGGAAAAACTTTCACATTTAGCGAAATATTGAAACTAAATCCTGATGGAGAAAATATTGCCATGACCTTCATTCGATTGCTTCGTAATGACATGGCAGAATCATTAAGTGAATTTGCAGAAGTTAGAACATTTCATGAATTCTGTAAAAAGATACTTCATGAAAATCGAGGTGGATTTTTTCTTTATCCAAAACTAACAACAATTATCAAAGAGGACTCGAAACATTTGGATGTTGACTGTAAAAGTTTTGATGAAAAGTTTCAAATCTTGGATGAAACTGGAGGCGAAATAAGTTTTTATCTGAAAAGGGGAGATTATTACAACACCGTTGCATTTAATGATTCCGTTTACAGAATGTGGAAGGAACTGCAACGAACTCCCGATATCATTTCAAATTTTGACCAGATTTTGATTGATGAATTTCAAGATTTTAATCCACTTGAAGTTGCGTTTATTGATGAATTAGAAAAAAAAGGCGACATTTTGATTGTTGGCGATGATGATCAAGCAGTATATGATACTCGATTTTCAACCCCACACTTCCTTAGAGAAAAATTTCAATCTGGACAATACGAGAAATTTGAATTACCCTTTTGTAGCCGTTGTACTGAAGTAATCGTGAATACCACAAATGCAATTCTTACCGCAGCACAAGCAAACGGAAATTTGAAAAACAGAGTGCCAAAACGATACGAATGTTTCATTGAATCAAAAGAAGTGGAGAATGAAAAATATCCACATATTACAACAGCCCAGATAACAAATATTCGCACAGTTATAAAGTTTCTCAAAAAGAAAATTGAAGAGATAGCATCAGATGAAATTGCAGAATCCTGGGAGGAAGAAAAAGAATATCCAACAGTTTTAATAGTTGGGGCAAGGCAATACCTAAACCCCATTTTCAAGAGTTTTAAGGATGATTATACAAATATCACTTTTAAGCAATCGGAAAAAAGTGAAGTAAATATTTGTGATGGTTATGATTTTCTTTCTCATAATATAAAATCAAATCTTGGTTGGAGAATCCTTATTAACTTTTTGATGAAACATGATGCAATAAAAAGCATCATTGCAAAATCCAATAACGGAACTGCATTGATTGAATTGTTACCAGAAAAATTTGTAGAGCAACAAATGAACATTATTTCAATCATTGCAAGACTCAACAAAAAAGATGAGGACAACGATTTGCTATTAGCAGACCTTGAAATATTAGTTAATGTTAATCTTTTAGAAGAAATTAAAGCAAAATTTCTTCCACCTGAAGAACCAGAAATTATTCTTGACAAAACACAGCCTTCAATTCTTTTAACATCATATCAAGGTTGCAAAGGAATGTCGGCTGGTTTTGTTTTTATTGTAGGAGCAAATAACGGTATAATGCCAAGAGACATTTCCAATATTTCTGATGTTGAAATAAGTCAGTTTGTTGTCGCACTTACACGGACAAGAAAAAAATGTTACATTCTTTCAGAAAATTGGATGTATGCACCAAAAGACAAAAACGGAAACCGGATTCCAAAAAATGTGCATAGTACATTTATTGATTGGATTCCAGCAGAATTTAAAGAGAATTTGGGACTATTGAAATCGGCTCAAATAAAATAAGAAAGAAAAGCACATGCAGGTAACAATGTATATAGTTTATGGCGGGTGATGTGCTAAATATGAGAGATTTAACAATAAATAAACTTCGGTGCAAATTGAAAGATTTGTGTTTCAAAATCCGCCACAAAACCATATACTTAACGTTGTGTGCAATAAAAAGAAA
>CAZXJG010000154.1:0-7724 GCA_964640985.1 uncultured Melioribacteraceae bacterium
CAGCAGTGGTTAATGATAAAATCAACCTTTATTTAGAAAAGAGCCAAAATTTAAAAAAATAATTAACCATAAACACAATATCAAAATAATTGTTTTAACTAATTGAGTATTAGATAAATATTTGCAAAAGGCATTTAAATGTAAGTAAGTTTAATGTTTAAAATTTTTATCAACTATAAAAACAGGACAATTATGTTTAAGGATCATCCAAAAGGTTTATTCGTATTATTCTTTACCGAAATGTGGGAGCGGTTTGGATTTTATACTGTTATGGCAATTTTCGTTTATTATTTAGGCGAAAATTTTCATTGGAACGATACAACAATAGGCAATGTTTACGGTTTGTTTTTAGGAGGTGTATATTTTACTCCTTTAATTGGCGGTTGGCTGGCAGATAATGTTTTCGGTTATAGTAAAACCATAATTATGGGAGCATTTACTTTAGCAATTGGCTATTCTTTAATGGCTATCCCAACTAAAGAACCATCATTTTTATATTTTGCACTTGTTGTTATTGTAATTGGAAACGGTTTATTTAAAGCTAACATTTCAGTGTTAGTCGGTAACCTTTATTCACACACAAACGGTTCATTAAAAGATGCTGCATATAACATTTTTTATATGGGAATAAATATAGGAGCTTTCTTTGCCCCTTATGCAGCCGACGCAATTAAAAAATTTATGATGAATAATTTTCATGCTACCTTATCTGAAGGTTATAATGCCGCTTTTGGGCTGGCAGCTCTCGGAATGCTTACTTCTATTGTTATTTTTACTTCGTTCAGAAAATATTATAAAACTGCCGATTACCGTTCGAAAGACAAAGGCAATGAGCACCGTGACAGAATACTTACAAAGAAGCAAGAAAAAGATAGAATTATAGCGCTTTTAACAATATTTACAATCGTTATCTTTTTCTGGATGATATATTTTCAAAACGGATTTACATTATCTCTATTTGCAAAAAATTATACTCAATCTAAAGTTGGACGTGTTACATTTCTCTTATTTGATCCTATTGCGCTTTTTTCAATAATTGCCGTGATATTGGGATTAGCGGGGATCTTTAACAAAAAAGCAAGTCAAAAAGTTAAAAACTGGAGCATTGCTGCGGTGGTAATAGCTGCTGCTATAATAATTTATAAGTTATTCACACTGCCTTCGTTAAATCACATTGCTCCCGAATTATTCCAATCTTTCAACCCGATGTTCATTGTCTTTTTAACACCGATATTAGTTGCTTTTTTTGCATGGCTTAATAAGCGCAGAAAAGAACCTTCCACTCCAGGTAAAATGGGTATTGCAATGGTAATTACCGCTTCCGCCTATCTGCTAATGATTTTTGTTTCTTACGGACTTCCGAAAGTAGTTGCCGATAACGCTGGTTTTGCTCACGTTACTCCCTATTGGTTAATATCTACATATTTTATTATGACCGTTGCGGAATTATTCTTAAGCCCGATGGGTTTATCGTTTGTTTCCAAAGTTGCTCCTCCCCGTATGAAAGGATTAATGATGGGCGGCTGGTTTGTTGCAAGTGCAATTGGTAGTTATCTTTCGGGATTTATCGGAAGGTTTTATCAAGAATGGCAATTGTGGCAATTTTTCTTATTATTGTTAGTAACATCTTTAATTTCTGCCGGACTTGTACGGATTTTCCTTAAAAAACTTAGGAAGGCTACTGAAGATTAATTATAGTAAGCCCGTTTTAAACGGGCTTACTTTTTTATTATATCTTAACTATTTTGCTTTTGATACTTTGTCGACGAGATAAACAATTGATTTATATTCAATCCCACTATGTAGCGATAAACCGATTTCACATGTTCTACTTGTAGAATAACCGCTGCGGCAGTTTGCAGGCAGCGATGTTTTTAATTCTTTAAGTGCAGAGGCGTTTAATTCCGGGAATGTAAATCCGCGATCACCTGCAAAACCACAACATGTAATATCTTCAGGTACTACAACCTTATTAACACATGCTTCTGCAATTGCTTTTAGTTTATGATCAATGCCCATTGTTACAACGCTGCAAACAGGATGAACGGTAATTGTATCGTCTATTTTTTTTATTTCAAGTTTGTCTAATAGAAAATCGTGAATAAATTCCGTTATATCATATACCCTTAATCGATTATCAGCTGCAGTTTTTAGATATTCTTTTGTTGTTTTTAGGCAGGGACTCATATCATAAACAATTGGAAACTTCCCGTTTTGTGAAGCATACAATAGAGATATTCTTAGTTCTTCGGCTTTTTTATCTGCCTGTTTTATAAGTCCTTTGCTGCGAAAAGGCATACCGCAGCAAAGATTTTTTAATCCATCGGGATATTTTATTTTATAACCGGCTTTAGTTAAAAGCCTGTGCATTACGGTAGTTTCCGATTCCGTTTCACTACTGTTATGTTGTATTCCCATAGTTCTATTTATACAGCTTGGAAAATAAACGACGGTTAATTTATCTTGATTAATTGCAGTACCGGGATAAATTGCATCTGCCCCTTTGGGTAATGTTTTGCTCCATTTGGGTAGTTGGTTATTTGAAATTTTACGTAATCCGTCCATCAAATATTCCATAAAACCCGAACCGAATATTGAATGAAAAACGTCCAAAATATTTAGTCCTATTCTTCCGGTCTCGGTTACTAATTTTAAATGCCGGGCTATTAATTCGGCAGATTTTTTGGTGTTCTCCGCTAAATTTTCTTCGCGAATTTTTTTAATAAATTTTCCTGTGTCAATATCCACAGGGCAGCTTAGTGCACAAAGTCCGTCTGTTGCGCATGTATAATCGCCGTAATATTTGAAGCTGTTTTTTAGTTCGGATAATCTTTGATAATTTTCTTGTGTGTTTTCGAGACGTGTAATTTCACGCCAAACCGCAATCCGCTGACGTGGAGTAATTGTAATATCTTTAGAAGGACAAACATCTTCACAGAATCCGCATTCTATACATTTATCAATAATTTCATTTGATGCGGGCGTCAGTTTCAAATTTTTCAGATGAACTTGAGTATCGCTATTAATTAAAACACCGGGGTTCAATAAATTATCAGGGTCAAATATTTTTTTTATTTTCTTCATTATTTCATAAGCGTCTTTTCCCCATTCGAATTCTACAAAAGGTGCCATATTTCTGCCTGTTCCGTGCTCAGCTTTAAGTGAACCGTCAAATTTCTCAATCACTGTCCTGGTAATGTCATTAATAAAACTTTCGTATCTTTTAATTTCGTTACTTTTGCTGAAATCCTGATAAATAACGAAATGGAGGTTCCCCGAAAGGGCATGACCCCAAATAATTGCTTCTTGATAGCCGTATTTTTTAAATAAATCTTGTAAAGTTAAAGCTGCTTCATCTAAGCGATTTGTAGGAAAATTCAGGTCTTCAATAATGACTGTTGTGCCCGGCTTTCGATTTTTGCTGACTGAAGTAAACAATCCTTTGCGTACATTCCACAATTTTATGTATTCGGTTTTATCTGTTGTGAATTCCACTTTACGAATAATATTTAAATTTCTGATAAACTTGGTAATTTGATTTATCTTAATTTGAAGTGTTTCGGTTGAATCTGAAGAAGTTTCAATTAAAAGAGCTGCCGCTTGTTCATCTAACGATTTTAAATATGAAGGCATTCCGGGTTTATTTTCCACCGAATGCAGTGAAGCTCTATCCATTATTTCTGCTGCATCGATAGATAGCGTTAAAAGTTTCGGTATTGCCTCGGAAGCAGAATGAATATTCTTGAAAATAATTAATGCAGTTGCTTTGTGCGGTAAACTGGGTACCGTCTTCAAAGTTATATTAGAGATAAAACCGAGAGTACCTTCGGAGCCGATCATTAAATGCTGAATTATATCAATAGGATCTTCAAAATCAATTAAAGCATTTATAGAATATCCCGTAGTATTTTTCATCGAGAATTTCTTTTTAATTCTAACGGCAAGCGATTCATTAGCTTTAACTTCACCGGATAGTTCGGATATTTCAGCTAACAAATGCGCATGATCTTTTCTGAAATTTTTGCGGCTGACTTCATCGGTTGTATTAAGAATTGAACCGTCGGCAAAAATTATTTCCATTCCGATAAGTGTATTATATATATTATATTTTACACCGCTGGTCATTCCGCTCGAATTGTTTGCGGCAATTCCGCCTATCATAGCGGCATTTATAGATGCGGGATCAGGCCCGATTTTCTTATTATATTTAGAAAGATAAAGATTAACAAAGCCGCCTAAAATTCCCGGTTCCATAGAAATTTGCGAAGTATCTTCGCTTATGTGATAATTTTTCCAGCTTCCATCTACTTTAATTAAAACGGAATCGGAAATTGATTGCCCCGAAAGGCTTGTTCCCGAAGCACGAAATGTAACCGGTATTTGGAATTTCTTACTAAATAGTATGACTTTTTTAACTTCATCTTGATTAATTACCTTGACAACAATTTTTGGTGTTAATCTGTAAAAACTAGCGTCGGTACCTAGAGCATAAGTTCTAAGTGTATCTTTAATTAAGCGTTCTTTCGGAATAAACTTTAATAGGTGATTGTAAAATCTTAAATATTTACCGTTTAACATATTTACTTTTGGCCTTTTTTTAGCAGAAAAATTAGCAGCGAATCCCGATAAAAAGAATCGGGACGAATTGATTTTTTTTATTCGTATAAAATTCGTGAATTCGTGGCATTAATATTTTTTAATTTGTTGCTTGTAACTTTATACTTTCCAAGCAGCTTCAACATCTTCAACGGTTTTAGGAATCGGCTTACCCAAAACGCGGCAGCCTTCATTAGTAACTAAAACGTCATCTTCAATTCTTATACCGCCAAAATTTCTGTATTCTTCAACCTTATCATAATTAATAAAATCGCTAAGTTTTTTTTCGGCTTTCCAAATGTCAATTAGTTGAGGAATAAAATAAATGCCCGGTTCAACGGTAAAAACAAAGCCTGGTTTTAATTTTTTTGCCAAACGCAAGTATGCCAATCCAAATTGTTCGCTTCTTTTTATTTCATCGTTATAACCGACATAATTTTCGCCAAGACCTTCCATATCGTGGACATCCAATCCCATCATATGTCCCAAGCCGTGAGGGAAAAACAAAGCATGTGCACCGTTTGCAGCAGCTTCATCGGTGCTGCCTTTCATTAAGCCCAATTCTTTTAATCCATCCACCATCGTTTTTGCTGCGGTAAGATGAACTTCTTTATTTGTTATCCCCGGTTTTATTTTTTCAATGGCTTTCAACTGGGAATTTAACACTATATTGTAAATATCTTTTTGCTTACCGGTAAAATTTCCGCTTACGGGAATTGTACGCGTAATATCACTTGCATAATGTAAAAAAGATTCAGCGCCAGAATCCATAACTACAATATTTCCTTCTTTTAATAAATTGTCGTGATAATGATTATGCAGAGTTTCGCCGTGTATGGAAAAAATAACAGGAAAGGATATTCCGCTTCCCATTGATAGAGCAATTCCTTCAACGGCGCCATATACTTCTCTTTCGTATGTTCCCGGTTTTGTAAATTTAAATGCCAGCGAGTTCATTTCGTAACTAATGTTTAAAGCTTTCTCTATTTCGGAAATTTCTTCATCGGATTTAACCGATCTTTGTTCAATTACCGAACGGATAAGTTTTTCGGAAACGTATTGATTTACTTTTGTAGGACAAATTCCAAGCAGGCTTTCGAATTGCATCTTTATTTCCGCTTGATGTTGTGGAAGATAGTGCACTCTTTTTCCCGACTTAATTGCTTTAACAAAAAATTTATCCAAGTTTGCCGTAGGTTCAGTATTACTTACACCAACCATTGCGGCTTTTTCGGTCATAGGTTTTTCCGGCCCCATCCAAATAACATCATCAACGCTTCGATCATTGCCGAAAATTATCTCTTTATCATTATCAACATCTATAATTGCCGATACATCAGGTATATCTAAACCGAAATAATAAAGAAAAGAGCTGTCTTGCCGGAAAGGAAAGGTATTATCCGGATAACTCATAGGTGTTTCTACAGCACCGGGGAAAAAGATAATTCCACTTCCAACTAATTCCTTTAATTTTTTTCTTCTTTCAATATAAATTTTTGTATTAAACATAATTTCTCCTTACGATTAAAATATTTCATTTTTTAATACAATGTATTCAATTATTATTCAATAATATTAAAATAATAAAATATGAGTTTATCTCGAACTTCTAATGATAATAAAATAAAAATTGCAAAAGTTATTATTTTAGTACCATTAAGGGGAAAATGGAAAAGGGAATTTTTATGTTGAATAATTTTCTTATATGTTTTTTTGCAATCATGAATATTTCATCTAATTTGCAGCTAACCGTAAAAAAATAATCAAAACTTAATGGTTCGTAACTTTTGGCTTTTAATAGTTAAATCAAATAAATATTTTTATTTTTTAAATGAATAATAGCTAACTTAAAAAACTTAATTTAATAACTTTAGGTAAATTATTGAGATGAAAAAGTATGTAGTTTTGCTCATCATATTTTTTTCTACGATTAGTTATGGACAAGGTGTCGGTCAAATGGGCTGGGTTGCGAAATTCGGCTTAGCTGCCGGGATTACGCCAATGTGGATTGTCCCGGATTTTTCAGCATTAAATAACGTAAGCAGAAATTTCGGTGTAAGCCAACTGCCGAAATCCGGAATGTTTGTAATGGGCGGCGGCGGATATGCTTATTTAATGGTTATCGATAATGTTAGAATCGGCGGAATGGGGTTTGGCGGCTCAATTCATAGATCCTCTGTAGTAAATGGCTTGAATAAAGAATTGGATTATTCCATTGGCGGCGGTGCTTTTACCATTGAATATACGTTTCCGTTTATTAAAAAAATTGCCGTATCGGTTGGAGCAATGATCGGCGGCGGTAAAGCTGAAATAGACATTTATCAAAATAAAGGATTTTTTGATTGGCAAAATTTATGGGGTGAAGTCTCGAATCCTTCAAAAACCACGAAAAATATTAATAGACGTTTAACTAATAAATTTTTTACTATTACTCCTACATTAAATGTAGATATTCCGCTAAATCGTTTTATAGCGTTTAGAATTGGCGGAGGTTATCTTTTGCCTTTTAACAATACTTGGAAAGTTGACAATGATAAAGAGTTAATTAATACTCCGGATAATTTACGCTCGAACTCTTTCTTTATTCAAACCGGTTTATTTATAGGATTTTTTGCTTTTTAATTTTATGAAAAAACAAATTTTAGTTACAGGTGGTGCCGGATTTATAGGCAGTAATTTCATTAATTATATTTTGGAAGTAAGAGACGATATTGAAATTGTAAATCTCGATAAACTTACTTATGCAGGAAATTTGGAAAATCTTGCTGCTTCCGAAACGAAGAAAAATTATCATTTTGTTAAAGGAGATATTACAAACGGTGAATTAGTTGATTATATTTTTTCAAAATATTCAATTAACTATGTAATTAATTTTGCCGCCGAGTCGCATGTTGATAGAAGCATCCTCGGTTCGGAAGTATTTTTTAAAACAAATGTTATTGGAGCGAATGTTCTTTTAGAAGCAGCCCGAAGACATAAAATTGAAAAATTTTTGCAAGTTTCAACCGATGAAGTTTACGGTAGTTTGGACGCTGAAGGATTGTTTACCGAAAAAACACCGCTTGTCCCCAATATTATCTGCCCGGGCAAGCGGATTACCTGCTCCCAGCTGATTGTTGTAGAGACCA
>CAZXJG010000155.1:0-7675 GCA_964640985.1 uncultured Melioribacteraceae bacterium
AAAGATGAAATAGAAACTTTTGCCGACTTCATTCTAAAAAGCGGATTTGGAGATCTTTTAAAAGATAAAAAAATTAAAAATTTAGTTGACTATGCAACAGGCGTTGAAGTTGGCTTGGATAGCAATGGAAGAAAAAATCGTGGTGGCAGTTTAATGGAAAGTTTAGTTGAGAAATTTATCAGAGACACCTCAAATGATCTGAATATAGAATATATGGCGCAGGCTACTTCTGCAAAAATCAAAGAAAAATGGAATATAGCTGTTAAAGTAGATAAATCTTCGAGAATTATTGATTTTGCCATTAATAAAAACGGAAAACTTTATTTTGTTGAAGTGAATTTTTACGGTGGAGGCGGTTCAAAACTAAAGTCAACAGCAACCGAATATGTAAAAATGAACGAATATTGGAATAATCAAGAGATTGAATTTATTTGGATTACCGATGGAGCAGGTTGGCAGTCAACATTAAAGCCTTTGAGAGAATATTTTGACAAGGCTGGTTATCTTTTGAATTTGGAAATGTTGAAAAACGATGTTTTAAAAAGGATATTGAAATGAAAAAAAATTATTACACACATAAAATTGATTTAAAACGAATAGAAATCAAAAATAGACCAAGAGAAGAATTTAGAGTACTTCTGGAAAATATTGAATACAGGGGGTATGAAGTTGAACAATTAGAAACAGGGAATAAGATTGTTATAACTAAGCCTGGTGGAAAATCTGTATATGGTAGACCTAAAAAAGAAGATTTCTTGGTTTTTATTTTTAATCCAAACGAAAATGGACTTTGGCAAATAACACATAAACAAATATTTCAAGATATTGAAGAGAAATCATTAGAAAACAAAGATAAAACGATATTCCTAATAGACCTTTTAGAAAAAGTAAAAAATGGAGACGAGCCTAATGATTTCATTGAAGAGATAAATAAATTGACTTTCTCGGTAGGAGAAACTGCCGAAACGTTATTAAAAGCATATAAATGGATTTGGGGTCAAGAAGATGTAAATTATCCTAATGGAGAAGGAAGAGAAATGTCTTGGAGAGGTATTTCAGAATTTAGAGATAAAATTAAAAATGATTAAACCATATTTCAAATCAAAAGACAAGAATTTTACCCTGTTACAAGGTGATGTTTTCGAGTTGCTACCACAATTCGATTTCAAATTTGATATGGTTTTTGCCGATCCGCCTTATTTTTTATCAAATGACGGACTGACAATAAAAAACGGAAAAATCGTTAGTGTAAACAAAGGCAAATGGGATAAATCAAAAGGCTTTGAGTTTATAAACGATTTTAACCGTAAATGGCTTAAACTAATCCGTAATGAAATGAAAGAGGATGCATCCATTTGGATTAGCGGAACAATGCACAATATTTTCAGTATCGGTCAAATCCTAACGGAGTTGGATTTTAAAATTCTTAATATTATTACTTGGCAAAAGACAAATCCTCCACCTAATTTTTCTTGCAGATATTTTACTCATTCGACAGAGCAAATTATTTGGGCAAGAAAAAATGCAAAAGTACCGCATTGTTTTAATTATGAATTGATGAAAGAATTAAATGGCGACAAACAGATGAAAGATGTTTGGCCGTTACCGGCAATTGCAAAATGGGAAAAATCCTGCGGGAAACATCCGACGCAAAAACCATTATCAGTACTAACAAGAATTATTCTTGCTTCAACAAAAAAAGGTGCTTGGATAATAGATCCTTTTACCGGAAGCAGCACGACTGGAATTGCAGCAAATCTCCTTGAAAGAAAATTTCTTGGAATTGATATTGAAGAAGAATACCTTGAAATAAGCAAAAGAAGAAAATTAGAAATTGAAAATGAATTAATATTTACCAAACACAGAAATAAAATTCAAGGATTTCAGAAGCCTAAACAGCTTGAACTGTATGTTTTGAAAGAACCAAAAGTTGAATATAAAGTTGAATTGGATTTAACTACTGTGCCTAACAATGGCTATAAGTAATACGGGTCAAAATGCTAAAATGAAAGTAATAAATAAAAATAAATTACATAGCGATTTGAAAGTGAGTAGGGTTAAAATCACGCACTACTCATAGCCCAAGACGTTGGGTATAATTCAAAAAATACGGCAATAAATAAACAAAACCACTGCTCCGAATACGACAAGACACCGTTCGCAATCCATTTGCTTGAACAAGTAACCGATTTAAGGTATATTCAAAAGTTATTGGGGGCATAACACTTCAAAAGCAGCAGAGATTTATACGCATGTTATCCAAAAAGGCAATTGGACATTAAAAATCCGGCAGATGATTTTTTTGAGTAAAAGTTTGAGTAAAAGGAGGATGGAATGATAAAAGAAAAATATACACAATTGTGTTTAGCCTGCCAATTTAGAGGAATAAACACAATAGAATATACACAAACGTTGGGCTTTATGCTAAAGAAAACCTATGAAATAAATACATATCTTTGTAACTATGGTACAATTTAACAAATATATCGAAATCAATCCAGGAAAAAGATTCGGGAAACCAATAATTAAAGGTACGAGAATTTCAGTTTATGATGTTTTGACCTGGTTGTCTAATGGAATGACAAGAGAAGATATAATTCGAGACTATCCAGAATTAACAGTAGAAAAAATTAATGCGTGTCTATCATTTGCGGCAAAGAAAGAACAAGGACAACTGTATGCCCCATGAATTTACTTTTTGACCAAAATATTTCTTTTCGACTGGTAAAACGAATAAATGATCTTTTTCCGGATTCGAAGCAAGTTAGAGAATTAGGTCTTGAGAATGCGACAGATTTTGAAATATTTGAATATGCAAGAAGGAATGATTATGCCATAGTAACATTTGACTCAGATTTTTGTGATTTGAACATTATTAAAGGTTTTCCGCCTAAAATAATTTGGTTACGAACAGGCAATACAACCACGGTGAATTTAGAACGACTATTACGTAATAAACATGAACTTATTGAATTATTTTTAACAGAGGATTACGGTTGTCTTGAAATAATTGAATAAAAAGCACAAAAGCCCAACAATACCTATACTGCATACCGCAATTACTTGTAAACATGAACATTATGTGCTATAATTCAATGAATTTGTAAAAAGAAAAATCAAACGATAAATTGCGGTACGCAGCATAGCCCGACCGTTAGGCAATATTAAAAATGAATAATCAAACACAAATATTTTTGTCTTGGACCCAAAAGGTGCGAAAATTTGCTGTGGTTCAAAGATTGGTTAATGACTTGAGAAACGTATCAAATCTGAAACTTTGGTTAGATACTGAGCAACTTTCAGCTGGAGATAATTTTGTTGATGTTATTGGAAAAGCGATCCAACGTGCTGATTATTTTATTCAAATTATTGACATAGGTTCAAATCTACCAAACTGGTCAAATATCGAATTTCAAGTTGCCTATGCTGAACAACTAAAGCAGCAAAATTTAAAGATAATAAAAATTGTGGTTTCAGAAGACACTAACATATCTTCTGGAATGCTCGGAAGTGGTTTCTCTGGAGTCGTGATTGGATTAAGTAATAATGATTATAGGAATAGTTATAATTCAATTTTAAAGGTGCTCAACATAGGAAATACGAATAAATTAATTGATTTCCACGTTGATAGAATTATAAGTCAAAGAACAATCATTGATATTTCTTCCCAGATTAATAACAAACTTATCAAGCACTTTTCTCAGAGTCCAAATGAACTCAAAGTGATCAATAGAAGATTATTTGAAGAATTAATTGCTAAACTTTTTCATGGATTTGGATTTGAAGTCGAATTAACGAAACAAACAAAGGATGGAGGAAGAGACATTGTTGCCATCAAAAATGCTGAAGTTGGTTTAAAGTACTTAATCGAATGCAAAAGACCTGATCCAGGAAATGTAGTTGGAATCCGTCCCGTTAGAGAACTTTATGGAGTAAAACAAGACGGGAAGGCATCCAAAGCAATTTTAGCTACTACAACATATTTTTCTCCTGACGCATTGCAATTTTTTGACAGAAATAAATGGGAACTTGAACCCAAAGATTTCCATGGAGTAATGAATTGGATTACTGAATATCTAAAAATAAATAACATTGCCTAACAAAAGCTATACTCAATAATGGTTTTAGTGTTTAATTGAAAGTAAATGCAAATAACGAAAATTAGTAGTAAATTGAAAAGTTTAAAAGCTTCATAATCCCGCGCTACTCACAGCCCAACCGTTGCGGTGCATAGAAAGAGCAGAACTAATAAAATAATTTCTAAAATTTATTTGACTTTTGTTATCAAGTATGTTAACTTTGCTGTATGATAAGAGAAATTAAATTTTATAAAAATTATTTTATCGAATTTTATATTGCTCAGGATAAAAAAGTTCAGGAAAAGATTGAATATGTTTTTAAATTAATAGGTACGGTTGAGAGAGTTCCTGAAAAATTTATGAAACACATTGAGAATACTGATGGTTTGTATGAAATTAGAATAAAATATAGAAGTAACATTTTTAGAATCTTTTGCTGTTTTGATGAAGGCAGAATTGTAATTCTATTTAATGCTTTTCAAAAGAAAGTACAGAAAACACCAAAAAAAGAAATTGAAAAGGGATTAAAACTTAAACAAGAATATTTTCAAAGTAAAAAAGGAGGTCAATCATGAAAACTATAAGAGAAGCAGCGACATTTGATGAGTTATTAGATATTAAGTACGGAAAGTTAGGGACTCCTAATAGAGATGAATTTGAAACAAGATCCAAAGCATTCATTGTGGGAGAAATGATTAAAGAAGCAAGAAAAGAGGCTCAAATGACTCAAGATGATTTGGCAGAGAAAACCGGAACAAAAAAAAGCTATATTTCCAGACTTGAAAATGGAAAAATTGACATTCAAATTTCCACTCTTTTCAAAATATTTGAAGAAGGATTGGGGAAAAAATTAGGATTTACAGTTCTATAAAATCTACGACACCACAACAAAGACTCATAACCGCTGGGCATAATTCAAAAAATACGGCAATAAATAAACAAAACTTCTGCTCAGAGTATGATAGGGCATGGTTCTGTGACCCATCTGCTTGAATAAGTAACTGATTTAAGGTATATTCAATAGTTATTGGCAACCGTTCAAAAGCAGCAGGGGGAGATATTCGTATGTCAAGAAAACAGTTGATAAAATCAGAAATCCGGCAGGTAATCTTTTTTGAATAAAATTATTTACAATCTATTTAGAGAACTATGTATTTAAAAAACATAGCAATTAAAAATGTTGGGCCGATAGATGAGATATCTGTTTATTTGCCGTTTCAGGAGAATGGTAACCCAAAACCAATTATTTTTGCAGGCGAAAACGGATCAGGAAAAACAGTTTTACTATCTCAAATTGTTGATGAGCTTTATGAAATCGGAAGTCAACTATTTACCGATATTAGTCAATTAGAGGGCATGAGCCACAGATATTATAAAATATCTGGTGGTACAAATTTGCGGATGGGGAAAGAAAAATGTTTTTCACTCTTACAATTTATTGATAGCCAAAGAAATAAAATAGAATATTTTGATAAAACAGGAACAGTTACAAAAGACAATTTTACTAAGTATATACAAGATTTTTCTTTGTCTCCAAATAAAGAAAACGATAACCAAAAATCAACAACACAGTTTAATGCAATACCACAAAGAAAGAACTTGCAGGATGAGTGGAAACAGGGGGCGTATTTTTACCAGCCGGCCTACAGATATGAAAAGCCGTTTTGGATAAACGATCCTTTTTTAGATCAGAAACGATTTGAATTTGAGGATAATATAAAATTTTCAGAAAAACTTAATCAAGAAATAGAAATCGTATCTTCAGCAAGACATAATAAATCGTTTTTAATGGATTTAGTTTTGGATTATTTAAATAATAAAACGGATACCGATAAGATAACATGGGAAAATATTAACAACATTTTAAGACAAGTAAAACAAAAAAATAATATTCGTTTTGGGATTGGACCAAGGGGGGGATACAGAGTTAGTATCATTGAAACCATTGAAAAACAAACAAAAATATTATTGCCCAGCATTGATAATCTTTCTTTGGGAGAATCGGTTTTACTTAACCTTTTTGTAAATATTATTCGTTATGGCGATAAGCCGCCAAAATTAGCGGACCAAATACAGGGCATTGTTATTATTGATGAAATAGATCTGCATCTTCATACAGATCTGCAAAACAAAGTTTTACCAAAATTGATAAAAATGTTTCCTAAAATTCAATTTATCATTACAACACATTCTCCACTATTTTTATTGGGGATGAGAGATATCTTTGGTGAAAATGAATTTGAGATCATAAATATGCCAAATGGAGAGATTATAACAACCGAAAGATTTTCTGAATTTGACAATGCCTATAATGTTTTAAAAGAGACAGAAAAATTTGAAAATATGATAAAAGACAAAATTGAAAAATCAAGAAAATCAGTACTATTTGTTGAAGGTGATTGTGATACTAGATATTTAAATAAAGCAGTTGAATTATTAGAAAAAAATGACATTTTATCAAAAATGCAAATTTATGATGCAAATGGTTTTGGAGGATTAAATAAAATTTGGAACAACTACAATTCAAAATTATCAGAGGTTGTGCCTCAAAATATATTGCTGCTCTATGATTGTGACCAAAAGATACAAGATTCCCAAAAAGGGAAGATATTTAAAAGAGGTATTTCAACTATAGAAGATAGCATTATAGATAAAGGAATAGAGAATTTATTTAGTGAGGCTACATTATATAGAGCTATTGATCATAAAAAGGCCTTTATTGATATTACTCCAGAAATCCTAAAAATAGAAAGAGGAGAAAATATTACTATTCCCAAAAAATACGAAATCAATCCAGATGAGAAAAGTAATTTATGCGATTGGCTATGTACAAATGGTACAAAAGAAGATTTTCATAATTTTGAAAGTATATTTAGAACAATAAAAGATACAATTATTTCAGAAGAGGCAGAAGGATAAGGGATAAAAATAATGGACGGAAAGTCATTAAATATTACAGAAGAAAAACTCAATAAACTCAAAGAGATTATTCCGGAAGTATTTACAGAGAATAAAATTGATTGGGAGAAGCTGAAGGCTGCTCTCGGTGAAGATATTGAATTCGAAAACGAACGCTATGTTTTAAACTGGGCGGGGAAATCGGATGCGTTCCGGGTTCTGCAATCACCAACGACCGCAACATTGGTGCCGAATAAAAAAGAATCCGTTAACTTTGATACAACCGAAAATGTTTTTATCGAAGGCGAAAATCTTGAAGTGCTGAAAGTATTACAGAAAGCATACTTCGGTAAAATAAAAATGATTTACATCGACCCGCCCTATAATACCGGAAACGACAATTTCATCTATCCCGATAAATTCTCCGAAACGAGAGAAGAATATTTAAGCCGTATCGGCGATAAAGACGAAACCGGTTATTTAACACGCGAGGGATTGTTCCGCAAGAACAGCAAAGACGGCGGGCACTACCACTCCAACTGGCTTTCCATGATGTATCCGAGGTTGTTTTTGGCAAGAAATTTGCTGCGGGAAGACGGGGTGATTTTTGTTTCCATTGATGATAATGAGGTGCATAATCTGAGATTGTTAATGAATGAAGTGTTTGGGGAAGAAAATATTTTGGGAGAATTAATATG